>JAICHN010000481.1 GCA_025924845.1 Chloroflexota bacterium
GGCTCACCCATAGCCTACCTCTGTTGCCCCTGCCGGACGCCGGCGCTCCTGCACCCCAATGACCGTGCGCTTGCGCCGCGGCTAGTCGGGTTGCCACTCATGATCCGACGCGGCAACCCGTGTGCTACGTGTACTTGCCCCTGACGTAGGCTTTCATCACCGAGCCCTCGCTGACCGGTCCGATCAACAAAGCAGTGATCGCCACTGGGTGGGATACGCGATCGTGGCCGGAACCGCGATTCCTGCTGCCTTGCTCTCAGACATGGCATTAAGTTGCTTATTGAAATGTGAACATGAACGTGCTAAGTATTTTACAGGTCGAGTACTGGCTTAGGGGTACTCTGAATGATATACTCGAAATCGAATAGGTGGGGAAGATGAAACGCCGCGTAACCAATCTGCTGGCCCTAGCGGTCATGGCTCAGTTGTGCGAGGGTCCGATGCATCCGTACGAAATTGCCGCGCAAATGAGGGAGCATGGGGTCGAAAACAGCGTCAAGCTCAACTATGGCTCGCTGTACTCGGTGGTGGATGTTTTGCAGCGCGAGGGATTTATCGTACCGCATCAGGTGAGCCGGAGCGGTCGGCTGCCCGAACGCACGGTCTACGCGATTACGGACCGCGGCCGAGCCGAATTATTGAGTTGGCTGCGCGATCTAGTGCGCACCCCCATCAAGGAATACACCCATTTCGCGGCCGGGCTCGCCTTCATCGCCCTCCTCCAGCCGGCCGAGGCGGTCGACTTACTCGCGGAGCGCGCGCGGCTCCTCGAGCAGCAGATCATACAAGGGCGATCCCAGTTGCGCGACATTATGGCGCAAGGCGTTGCCCGCCTATTCCTCATCGAACACGAGCACGGGGTGATCCTGCTGGAGGCGGAGGTCGCCTGGTTGCGAGGGCTGATTGGCGAGATCAAGGCCGGTGAGCTTGCCGTGCCGAAGGATGGGAAATTGGTGTGGAAGGCAGTTCTGGATATGGGATACGAAGTGACGGAGGGTATGGTGCATGGAGTGAAATAGAACGACTCCGGCGAGATGCTGGAACATCTCGCCGGGATGTGATTGCCCGAGCCGGTATCGTTACGCGACACCTGCTGCCCCTGGCTTCCACACTCTGAAGATAGCAGGTCTCGCTCCTGGGGAAAGTGGCCCCGATCGGGGATGCTTCCCGCCAATTGATCCGAAAAGGAACGCGACCATGTCCATGCAAACCGGCGCCAAGCAAGTGAACTCCTGGGCCGTGCTGTTGGTCATTATGCTCGGCAGCTTCATGGCCCTGCTCGACTTGACCATTGTCAACATCGCCATCCCCAGCATCCTGGACAGCTTGAACGCATCGCTCGACCAGATTCTCTGGGTGCTGAACGCCTACAGCCTGGTCTTCGCGGTCCTCTTGATTACCTCGGGCCGCCTGGGCGATATCTTTGGCCCACGAAACATATTCGCCCTTGGCCTGGTGATCTTCACGGTGGGATCGGTTAGCAGCGGCCTCTCCCAGGATCCAGCCTGGCTGATCGGATCACGCGCCTTGCAGGGTTTGGGCGCCGCCTTGATGTCGCCCCAGGGTTTACCCTTTATCACCAGCCTGTTTCCGGCCGAGCGGCGCGGTGGGCCCTTCGCCGCGATGGGCATGATATCCGGCTTGGCCGTACTGGCCGGACCCACCCTGGGCGGCTTCATCGTGACCCACTGGGGATGGCGATGGATCTTTTATCTCAACCTGCCGTTGGGCGTGATTACCCTGGCCCTGACCTTCCTGTTGGTGCCCGATCTGCGGCCCGGCCGTCGACACCGCCTTGACTGGCTGGGGGTGACGTTGGTGAGCGCCGGATTGCTTGGCGTGGTCTACGGCCTCATTGAGGGGCAGCGTTACAACTGGGGAACGATCAGCGGCTTCGTGACCATTCCTGAGGTGATCGGAGCGGGTATCGTCCTCCTGGTCGTCTTCCTGCTCGTGCAGCGGGCGCGGCAGGACAACGAACCCTTGCTGTCGTTCGCGGTGTTCCACGACCGAAACTTTACCCTGATGACCCTGGTCCTGGCGGCGATGGGCTTCGCCATGCTGGGATTGTTCCTCCCGCTCACCATCTATTATCAATCGGTGCTGGGGCTGAGCGCCCTGGCGGCCGGATTGACCATAGCGCCGCAGCCTATCGCCATGATGTTCGTCTCACCGATCGCCGCCATGCTGTCCCAGAAAATAGGCGGCAAATATCTCCTCATCCCCGGTCTGGCCGTGTTCGTCGCCGGCATGGCCTATATCGACTGGATGGCCAGGGCGGATGCCGGACGGTGGAGCTTCTTGCCGGGCCTGATCGCGGGCGGGGTGGGCATGGGATTCATCTGGATACCCCTCTACAGTCTGGCCACCCGCGACCTCAAGCCCCAATTGGCCGGCGTCGCCTCGGGCATTCTCAACACGATCCAGGAATTGGGCAGCGTGATCGCCAGCGCCGCCGTGGGGGCACTGCTGCAGAATAAGCTGGCGATCTCCCTCCATGCCCAGGCCGTCCATTACGGGGCACAGCTTCCGCCAAATGTGCGCGGCCACTTCGTCGCCTCGTTCAGCACGGCGGCAAGCGGCGGGCTCGAGGTTGGGCGCGGCCAAACCGGAGGTACCTTGCACGTACCGGCAGGGCTGCCCGCGTCAGTGGCGGCACAGGTACAACATCTGGCCGAGGCAGTGTTCACCCATGGCTTCACTGATGCGATGCGGCCGACCCTGATCCTGCCGATCGCCGTGCTGGCCGTGGCCGGCCTGGGCTGTTTCGCGGTGCGGGGCGGGGGAGCGCAGGCGGAGTCGGGGTCGGCGGACGAGCCGGAGGCGGCAAGAGCGGCGGGCTAGGGCCACTGGTCGTCAAAGAGATACCGGCTTTCGTGACGGCGGTCCGGGTGGTATTCTAGCGCCAGGTACTGCGTCATCCGATGTTCATTCCAGGTGCGTTAGCATGCGGATACCCCAGAATAGAGTAGCGGTGAGTATTCCGCAATTGGTTTACAGGCTGAACGAAGGCATAGTACAGTAGCGTGGGACGAGGCAAGGCCATATACTAGAACGATCGGGAAGGGAGGTGTTTGGTTCCCAGTCCGCCGGCAGTATTCTTTGGAATCCGTTCCTTCTCCTCTCATGGCGATGATGCTGGATGAGCCGGCTTGAGTTAGCCGGCAAGATAAGGAGACCAACCGTGGCCGACGAGAATATTCAGGATCAACTGGCACAGGCGGAACACATTAGTATCGGGGTCAGCCGGCGCAAGGCGCTGGGCCTGGCAGCCAAGCTCGGGATTGGCGGCGCCGTGGTGGCCGCGGGCCTGGGCACTGAGTTCGGGGGCGACTTGCCGGCGGCCCTGGCCGCGTCCGGCCTGCCCAAAAAGAAGTATAAATTCGTCTTCGTCAATCATGTGACGACCAATCCTTTCTTCACCCCCACCCAATACGGCATCCAGGATGCTTGCGCCTGGATGGGTTGCACCTACCAGTGGACGGGTTCGCAGAACAGCGTTGTCTCCGAGATGGTCAGCGCCATGCAGACCGCCATCGCGGCCAAGGCCGACGGAATCGCCGTGTGCCTGGTGGATGCCAAAGCATTCAACAAGCCGACCCTGGATGCGCTCAGCGTGGGCATCCCCGTCATCGGCTACAACGCCGACACCCCCGGCAATGCGCGGCTCTCCTATGTGGGTCAGAGCCTCTATCAGTCCGGCTATAACATCGCCACGAAATGGCTGAAAATGGTGAAGAAGGGCAGCCACGTGATGCTCTCGATCGCCACCCCTGGTTCTCTGAACCTCCAACCGCGCCTTGACGGCTACAAGCAGGCGATCAAGGACGCCGGCAATCCCGTCACCTACGATGTGGTTGCCTCGGGAGTGCAGCCGGAGCAAGAATTGTCGGCCATCGAGAGCTACTATCTCAGCCATAAGACGATTGCCGGTCTTTTCGGCACCGGCGCCACCGACACCCTGGCCTGCGGGAAGGTCTCCAAGAAGTATGGCCTGGCGGCGAAGGGGGTAATCTCCGCGGGCTATGACCTGCTGCCGGAC
>JAICHN010000482.1 GCA_025924845.1 Chloroflexota bacterium
CACTGGAATTGCCAAAGAGGGTGACCTTGTCCCCTGTGCTGTAACTCGGAGATCCTTTGGCGAACAGCATGGGGTTTCCCCCGTTGGACGTTCCGTAGACATAGAACGGGGCATCGGCACCACTTACCACTCCAGTTGGTAAGGTGACCGTGTCAGTGGTATCGGGCGTTGACGTGGAGGTCGGCGTGCCCGTCCGCGTAGTGGTCGGCGTTGATGTGGCGGTGGTGATCGGTGTACGTGTGAGCGTGTTGGTGGACTGGAAACCGGTTGGAGTGTTATAGGAATTGGTTGGCGTGCTGCTGGAACCTGGAAGAGACACAGAGGCAACGATGCTGGCCGCTTGCGCGTCACTCGCGGCGGTAAAGTTTTGTCGGCCAAGGATGGAGGCGAAGAAGGCCGGTACGCAGCCACCTAGCCCCACGACCTTCACGCCGGTCAGCGTTTGCGACGGTGTGGAACTCAGATTACCGACATACACTACTGGGCTGAGAGGCACGTTCTTGTTGGTCGCATCGCGGTAGAGGTATTCAGCCTGGAGGTAGACCTGCGACGGGGGATAACCCGCCTTGCAGGTATCGGTCGGCGGCGGCGAATACGTCCCGTTAGAGTCGATGTTGGCCACCGTGTAGCCCAGGGTAGCGATAACGCCCTTCATCTCGAGGGCCACTTTTTTGTCCTGTGTGTAGCCAAACGTTCCCGACTGGCTCACCACTTGATACGCCCCAGCCACCGCCGCGCTGGTAGCGGTATTCTGCAGCGCTTGGCGCTGCTGGAACACGTGACCAATGTCCAGCGCCAGCGCCACCATCCCGCCGATCACGACGACCATCAAGGCGAATATGGGAATCATCTGACCGCTGCTCCGCCCTGCTCTGGGCCCGCGGGATCGTAGTGCCGCGCCCTCCGTCTTCATGCCCCTGGTCTCCTCTTCGCAACTACGCGGGTCGACTGTCTCTCGGGAAGGTGTGCGCCGTTCATCGGTTAAGGACAGGTAGTCTGATAGGTTCCACTATTCAGTTCACCGATATAGGTGAGCACCGTAGAGGTTTGGCTCAGGTGTAAGGTTCGCCCACCGACTAGCTTTCCCAGTACAGGATCAAAGGCTGCATTGATCGTCACTTTAATGACGTTTGGCACGGTGAACGTAGGGCTTGCGCATACACTGATCGTGGAATTACTGAGTACCTGGTATTGCACTCCAGTAGGCGTCACATCCAGAAGGTTCGTGCTGTCGAGACCAAGATCGCTGTCCGCGTGTGCTTGTGCTATGGCGTCGGCAACGGCGAGACTGTTTATCTGGAAGGGCTGGGCCGGGGTTGCCGCTTGGTAATCGGCGGCCAGGGTGTGGGCAATCGCTTCGGTAGCACGGGTCAATCCATGTTCGTCAAAAATAAGCCGCGAAATATCGATGACGCCGAACACAAAAAGGATGAAAATCATAAAGCAGAGTACGAATTCCACCATGGCCTGGCCTGGGGCGGCTCCGGTGCGTAGGCGCGAACCTGAACCTCTCCTCATTTCATGAACCTCCTATGGCATACGCTGACAGGGCGGAGGCAAGCCCGTTGTTCTGCACTGCCGAAACCCTAAACGGCATCGGGTTACCCGTGGAAGAGTTGCAGTAGGTCTGATCCTGTGCCGGCAAATCCGTGCAGAGGACCGTTGCGTTGGTTGAGTGGTAAGGCTGGGAGAGTAACGATGTACTGCCGCTTCCATCCCCCAGGTCAAACACCAGCTGATAGCTCAGTTGCGCCCCGGTCGGGTTGACTGGGGCCGTCCGGGTAAAACGAAAAGAGCCGCCCGAGTCGCCCGAGTACTTACCGGTAAGATTGGTGGGCGGCGGCGTGGCCATGATCGTGTCGGCATTGGTTCCGATGGAGACGAAGCCGTTGTGCAGCGGGCCGGCATTGAGCTTGTCGGCTATGGGCATGATGACCGGGAAGGAGTAAGAAGCGTTGACGTGGGCGAGGGCGCTGCCTTGCGCCGTGAGCGAAAAACTCACCTGCGCGGAGGCGCCGTCAAAGCCGTTTTTCAGGTAAGTACTGACGATGGCATCAGCCTCGATGCAAGGGTCATTCGTGCCGCCTGACGTACAAGTCGCCGGCGGATGATTCATCAGGTACTGCGCGGCCTGTTGGGTCGCCTGGGTCAGCGAGGTCTGGGCCCGCAGGGCCAGGCCGAGATTGATCGCTCCCAGGAGGAACAGCAGCAAAATCGGCAGGGCCAGCGCCAATTCGGTCAGGCTCTGCCCCTTCCGGCCACCGTGAAATCGGCTCCGCGTACCCTTGAGGCAGCCCTCCAGGCGAAGGGCAGCGCGCGCGATACGGCGAATCGGCATAATGGTTGAAATCCCCTTACTCGGCCTCAATTCTTCCAAAACTATCCTAAACCGAGCATAAACACGCCGCTATTACCTAAACGGGCCAGTACTTACGTGTACCTATCCCCAATCGGGAGTGTCGGACGTACTCGTTCCGGGGGTGCCTCGCAATCGACACCGTTGGCGAAGGGGCACGACCGCCGTCGGCGAGGCGGCTTTGCTGGGAGCGCGAGCGTCTCGCTCGTCCTCGTTGATCGTGATGGTGGAGACGAGCGAGGCCTCGCGCTCCTACGAACAAGCATGCCGGCGCAAACGTGCGGCGCATCTGCTCGTTGCTCATTCCTTGACAGGTGCGGGGGTTGGGACCATACTGCGAACGTAGCTTGGGCATGCTCGCCAGGTGGTGCGCCTCCTCATGCGGAGAGAGGTTTCCTTGCCAAATGGTTTTCATGCGCCGGCACATCCGTTTCGGGCTTTCCTCGGCGCCGGCCCCGCCTTTCCTATCGTTCTCCCCCGCCTTTCGTGGATCGGGCACCCCTTGAGTGTTTCCACGCCCTTACCGTTCGTCCGCGGAACCAGGCGAGTCGCCTGGCCGGGGACCGCTACTTACTGGAGAGCACCTTGAGCGTCACCACCCTGAAGTCCAATCGGCGGAGCATAGAGTGGGGTAAGTGGATCACCCTATTTGCCGCCGTCGCCCCCTTCGTGGCCCTGCTTTACGCGATTCGTCAGCTCTGGGATCGCCAGGTAAATACCCAGGATCTCGTGCTGTGCGGCATATTCTATGCCCTCACCTCGCTCGGTATCTGTATTGGCTATCACCGGCTGCTTACCCATCGCAGCTTCGTTACCAGTGTGCCAATCCGTTTCCTCTTCCTCTTATTGGGCTCGATGGCCGTCGAAGGCGGCGTCGTCTACTGGGTGGCTACGCATCTGGAACATCATGCGCACAGCGATCGCGAAGGCGACCCGCATAGTCCGCGCGAGGGTTTCTGGCACGCGCATGTCGGCTGGATGATCGGCCCCTACGAGGCGCGGCCGGACGTGTACGCGCGGCACCTCAAGGATGACCGGCTGGTGCAATTCATGTCCCGCACCTTCTTCGGCTGGGTGGGGTTCACCCTCCTGCTGCCGGCACTGCTGGACGGCTGGCTCTCCATGGGGAACGCGGGCGGCTTCGGCACCGGGTTCTGGCACGGCGTGCTCTGGGGTGGGCTGGTCCGCATCTGCCTGACCCATCACGTGACCTGGAGCGTCAACTCGATTTGCCATACCTTCGGTCAGCGCCCATTCAGCGCCACCAAGGACACCAGCCGGAATAACTTCGTGGTTGGTGTCCTCGCCATGGGCGAGGGCTGGCACAACAACCATCACGCCTTTCCGTCCGCCGCCTACCATGGCTTCAAGTGGTGGCAGATCGATGTGTCAGGCTACATCATCCGCCTGCTCAAATTGGTCGGTCTGGCCACCAAGGTGCAGATGCCGACCGCCGAGGCTCAGGCACGGCAGCGCGGCCGTGGAGATCTGCGCCGCTCCGCCTAAAAGTGGAGATTGGGGGAGCCGGACCATCTGGGCCCATCCTAAGCTGGAAGAGCGGGGCATCCGGCACCCCGCCCCGATTGACTGGTTGGGCAATCTTACCTTCGCGGCCGGTCTCATCCTGGTGCTGGATGGCATTGCATAGGGCATTGAGCCGACAGGCTCCCAC
>JAICHN010000483.1 GCA_025924845.1 Chloroflexota bacterium
GCGTATCGCGGCGCCGGCCTTTTCCGGCGGCCGAATCGATCGCCGCGGTCTCACCCCACAGGGGATCCTCCATTTGCAGCGTACTGCCGGCAACGCCGCGGTCAACGCCCTACTGAGCGGACGCGCCGGGCGCGGGGTAGCGGTACAGCGCGAGGCGGCTGAGGAAGAGGAGCCGGTGCAAGCGATGGGGTCCGCGCAGTATGAGGCCGTACAGCGTCACACACATCGCATTCACCCTCATCCGCAAGGTACGAACGTCTGGAATACCGACGACGAGAATGAGTGATGAGTAGCGACCGACTGTAGTAGTACGGTACCCCAAGACGCGCGCCGGCACCGGTGCTCTTCTTGGGGTGGTGAGGGTGCGACGTTGGCGCGGACCAGGGACGACGGGCAGACGAGCTAGGCTTAAGCCACTGCTGCAGGCACGGTGCAAGGACAAGAAGAGCTACTCGACCTGGCGAGGTACATGCATAACTGGAGGAGCTTGCTTCAACGCCCCAGGTAGCCGGTGCTTGTGAGGGTGACGAATCGTTTGAACCCCTAGTGCGCGCCGGCTAATGTCGTGCTAGGATGTACAGGTATACTAGCCAAAGGCGACGCCGCATGGCTGAATCGCAGCACGCGGAACTGAGCAAGCAGAGCGCTCCCGAACGGGTAGAGCGCACAGGTGAGGTAGCCGACGAGGGGCCGGCGGCCGCGGTGCGACGCGCCGTGGCTCCGAGTTTCCAGGGTGGGCGGCTTGACCCGCGACGGCTTACTCCACAGGCAATCCTGGCGTTGCAGCGCACCGCCGGCAACCGGGCGGTGAATCAGCTGTTACGCCCGCGGCCCGCTCAGCCCACGACGCGGCTGCCCTATCCGAGCCGCTCTCACGATCCGGCCACCCTCGTCCCAACCGCGCCCTCACCGAGCGTCCCAATGGCTCTGGAAGGGTTAGATGAGGAGGCCGCCGGATCCCAGGGAGCGCCCAGGGAAGGAATGGCCGCGGAGCCTGCACTACAGAGGACGCCGGCTTCCCCTCCGGTTCAACGGAGGCCCCCGAAGGGATCGCCTCCGGTTTCTCCCGCCCCGGAGATCAGCGACGCCGAAATTCAGTCCGCTATCGCCTGGGCGGCGAAGGCGAAGCTCGGCGTTGAGGCCATCCAGGAGATTCAGACGGCGCTCGCCATCCCCGTGAACGGCGTCTACGATCATGACACGGTGGTCGCCGTCTTCCACAAGCAGCGCGAGTGGCGCAAAAAGGGAAAGATTGCTCAGGTGGGTTGCGCGACCGAGGCATTTTTCGAGCGCCTGGGCCTTATCTTCACGCGGCAAATCGTATCCGCGACGATCGCCGACGCCGTGCTCAAGGAGATACTGACGAACCACCCCGATGGGGTTACGGTCGCCCTCTATAGCAAGTATGCGAAGAGCAAGGACCCCGATCCGAAAAAACGCAAGAGTAAAGATATAAGCAGCGCCGAGTTCCCTCTGCAGGCCGGCATCTTCGCGGTAAACCAGAAGGCCGTTGGCCTTGCCGGCGATGCGATTGCCCTTGGCATTGCCGTACCGATCACGGAGTTGGGCCAGGTCATTGAAACCGTGCAGAGCATCCACCGAGGGCTGGCCGACAAGTTCACACAGAGCCGACCGGCCAACGATACAAGCAAGCCGCCGGCCCTGCCGGCATGGACCCGCGTGAAGAACCTGGCCCTCTTTTCGCATGGGGAGGACTTCGGCATGGGTCTGAATGCGGAGAATGCTTTCATGCACGGTGGTCTGCATTCCACCGGGAGCGCGCTCAATCCACCGAACGTGGCGGCGCTGGTGCGCGGCCTATCCGAGGCAATTGCTCCGGATGTGCGGATTCAGCTCTTTGCCTGCCTCACCGCGCATGATACGAAGCGTTCGGACTATCAAGAGTGGACCGGCCATAAACAGGGAGAGCGCGCCGGAGCCGACTCTTTTGCCGCCACGCTCGCCAAAGATATGGGACCCGATGCGAGCGTCTACGCTCACACCACGGCCGGCCATACCACGGAAAACTTCGCGGCTCGGGTCTTTGGCAAAGATGCCGGGGGCGGGCAGGGCGGGCTCCAGATGCTTGACCTGATGTACCCAGAGACATTCATCTCGGCTCAGCTACAGTCGTTATTCCCCGGCAAAACTCAAGATGAGTGGAATGCCCTGCACGACAGCCTGCGCGACCAAATGTGGGCCCACTTCAAGGACAGCATAGCGGGAGAAAGCACGCGGCGCCACAAGCGCTACCCCGTCCCTATCGGTCAGGAGATGTTCGTTAACCCGGATCATGCCCGGGAACTCCTGCAAGCGGACTGGAAAACATGGATTGCGGCTCGGCTGAAATACGTCAAGCCGAAGAAAGCGCCAAAGCCGAAGAAAGCGCCAAAGCAGCAGCATCAAAAAAATTGAAGATCGAAGCCGGATCGGCTTTACCGCGAGGATCCATGAGGCGGCGCCGTCGGATCGAGGCGAAGCTGGCCGGTTTCGCGGCCGGCGAGAGCGGCCAGCAGCCAATCGGCGCCCAGGTGCAGCCGGTTGCGCCAGGCCGGGATATGGACCAGATAGTAGGCGTGCCATAGCAGCCAGGCAAGCGGGCCGGTCAGAATGGCGGGGCCAATCTCGCCGATGGCCGTATGGCTGCCCAGCAGCGTAAGATGACCGCGCGACGAGTAGTGGAAAGGCGGTGGCAAGGGCCTGCCCGCGAGCTGAGCCGCGATGACCCCCGCGACATAACGTCCTTCCTGCTCCGCCGCCTGGGCGGTCGGGGGGACCGCGGCGCCGGACACCGGGTCACAAATCCATGCCGCGTCGCCCACCACGTACACCTCGGGGTGCTTGGGAATGCGTAGGTGGCTGTCCATGGTGAGCGAGCCGTTCCGCTCGTGTCCGGCCTCAACGGCGCGCACCACCTCGGGTGCCGTCGTGCCGGCCGCCCAGAACAGTGTATGGCTAGGTATTTCTCCCTTGGTGGTGTAGACGGTGTCGGCGGTCACGCGCTCCACCGCCGCGGCGGTATGCGCCTCGACACCCTGGTCGGCAAGAATACGGGTCACCCGCGCCGAGACCTCCTCACTGGCCAGGGGCATGAGACGCTCCATCCGTTCGACCACTACCACCCGTGGTGGAGTATCGGTCAGCCATGGATACTGTTTCAGCAAGCCGTTCGCCGCGTAGTCGCGGATCGTAGCTGCCAGTTCACAACCGGTATCCCCACCACCGCCCACCACGAAGGTGAGCCACGCCTTGCGGTCCTCGCGGTCCTCGCACTGATGCGCTATCTCGATCGCGTCGATAATGTGATTGCGCAACTGGAGGGCGTCGGCGGGGCTATGGAAGAGCAGGGCGCGTTCGCGCAGGCCGGTAATCTCCGGTACGGCAGTTACGCTGCCGAGCCCAAGCACGAGCACATCGTAGGGCCGGATGCCGGCCGAAGTATGCACCTCGCGTTTGTCCAGGTCGATGCGTTGAACCTCGGCGTGCAGGACGTGAAACGAGCGCCCGCGCTGGAAGGCGCGAAGCGGCATCACGACGCTGTTGGGGTCCGCACGTCCATCGGCGACCGTCCACAGCAAGGGATAGAAGAGCAGGCCGTTACCGCGATCGACCAGCAGCACGCTGGTATTCTGAGCCCGTTCGAGGCAACTGCTCAGCCGGCGCGCCGTCATCATGCCCCCGAAGCCCGCGCCAAGAATCAGGATGCGCGTGCCCGCCCGTTCATATTGGTCGACCGACTCGCCGATATGCGGCGCCCGGACACTCAGGGCACGCCCCAGGGCCGCGCCGATCGCCGCGGCGCCTGCCGCTATTCCTCCTGCCGCCATCCATTTGCGCATCTCAGCCACTGCCTTCACCTGGTGTACCTGGGCCGCGGTCATACTCGCTGCCGTGTCGCCGGGTCCAATTGCCGTCGTGGGGGGGGGGGCGGGCGGGGGGGCGCGCCCCGCCCCCCCGCCCCCCCCCCACGGCCGTCTAGTAGACGTCGAGCTTGACTTCCTGGACGTTCTTCTTGGCGCAGTCGAA
>JAICHN010000484.1 GCA_025924845.1 Chloroflexota bacterium
GGAGGTCGTGACCGCCCAGGCGCACCACACCGGACGTAGGATCCCAGAAGCGGAGCGCCAGGTGGACCAGCGTGCTTTTCCCCGCCCCACTCGACCCCACCACGGCGATCCGCTTCCCCGGGGTCAGCGCAAAGGTAATATCGCGCAGCACTGCGCCGTCGTCGGGTCCATAGGCAAATGACACCGCCTCGAACCCCAGGCTGGGCGCCGCCGGCACGGGAAGAGGATCGGGAGGATCGGTAACGGCGGGAGTCTCACTCGCCATGCTGAACAGGCGATCCGCCGCCGCCGTGGAGCGGCCGAGCAGCGCGAACGCCTGGCCCAGGGGTTGCACCGCCTCGAAACTGCCCAGCATCAACACGGCCAGCATCGCAAGATAGAGGCCGTTCAGATGCCTGCCGGCCACCAGGGGTATGGCCAGGATGAGGATGACCCACACGGCAAGTCCCACCATCAGGTCGCCCAGGGCGGCCTGCCAGGCCGAAACGCGCGCCGCCCGGCGCTCCAACTGACCGCCCCGCGCGTCAAGGGCCGCCATTCGCGCCCGGTAGCTATCGGCCTGGCCCAGCGCCAGCAGGTCGGCCATCCCCTGAATCCCATCCACCAATTCGGTTCGCAACTCGGCGCGCTGGGCAACCTGGGGCGCCCCCAGCCCGCGCGCTTGCCGCCGAGCGAGCAGGGGAACGACGATGCCGGCAACGGCGAGGAAGAGCGCGGCGGCCAGGGCAAGCACCGGGCTGTAGACGGCGAACACGGCTACCGACACACCGCACATGATCGCGGCCACGACCAGGGGCGCCCACACGCGAAGATAGATATGCTGCAACTCATCAAGGTCACCGACCAGGCGTGAAAGCAGGTCACCGCTGCGCCGCCCCACCAGCAGGGCGGGCGCCAGGGGTTCCAGGCGGCTGAAGAGCCAAACGCGAAACTCGGCGAGCAGGGATAAGGTGACGCGATGGGCGGTCAGGCGATCGCCGTAGCGCACAAAGGCCCGGCTCACCCCCAATGCCTGGACCAGATAGATGGGGAGTGAAAGGGTAATCAGCAGCGGCTTGAGCGCCGCCGCGCCGATCAGGTACGCGGCGATCGCCAACAGTCCGGCGTTGGCGGCGATAGTCGCGCAGCCGAACAGCAAGGCGACGATCACTTGCCGACGATAGGGACGCAGAAACCCTACAAGGCGTGCCACCCGTACCGGCCCGGTCATACCGCTACTCCCGTGCCGGAAGCCCGCACCAGCCGCGCATAGAGCGCCGCCTTCTCCAGCAACTCATGGTGGGTGCCGATCTCGACGATCCGCCCCCCATCGAGCACCACGATTTGGTCCGCCGTAGCCACCGTATTCAGGCGATGCGCCACAATGAGCACCGTGCGATCGCGTGCCAGCCGTTCCAGGGCGTCGCGAATCACCGCTTCCGAGGCGGGATCGAGCGAGGAAGTAGGCTCGTCGAGGATTAACAGCGGCGCGTCGCGGAGGAAAGCGCGGGCGATAGCGATGCGCTGCGCCTCGCCGCCGCTGAGGCGGGCCCCACGCTCGCCGATCGGCGTGTCATAGCCAAGAGGTAGGCGAGCGATGAATTGGTCAACTCCGGCCAGCGTCGCCGCCCGGGCGACCTCACGGCGCGTGGCCCCCGGCTTGCCGAGGCTGATGTTCTCATGCAGCGGCGCGGCGAACAGATGCGGCCGTTGGGGAACGTATGCCGTATACGTACGCCAATCCTCCAGGGGAAGGGCGCTCAGCGGCACGCCGTTCACCAAGATGGTTCCGGTAGTGGGCTCGACGAAGCGGAGGATCAAACCGAGCAGAGTGCTCTTGCCGGATCCGCTCGGCCCAACCAGGGCCGTGCGCGCCCCCGGTTGCAGGGTCAGATCGATTCCGGCCAGCGCCGGTCGGTCGCCGCCAGGGTAGGAATAGCCGACGCCGCGCAGGGTAATCCGCGTCGGGCGGGCCAGAGCGATGGGCCGACCTCCCTCCGTCCCGCCGCCGATCAGGTCCTGCCGTTCCGGCGCGGGTGCAGGTCGAGTCCCGACCGACCAGGCGGGGAGCGCTTCAATATGCGCCGCCGGCTCCCTCGCCTCCATCGCGGCGTGGCGATGCTGACCTAGCTCACGCAATGGACGATAGAACTCAGGGGCTAGAAGCAGGACGAAGAAGGCACGCTCGAATGAGATGTTGCCGTCCAGAAGACGCGTGCCCAGATCCACGGCGACCAGGGCAATGGCGCCCGCCGTCACGAACTCGAGGACCAACCCGGAGAGGAAGGCGTAGCGTAGGGTCTTCAAGGTGCGGTCGCGGTAGGTTGCGCTGACCCGTCGCACGCTCTCCAGCGTCTCCGCCCCCCGCGCGAACATCTTGATCGCGGTGAGTCCTTGCAAGGTATCCAGCAAGTAGGCGCTCATGCGCGAAAGAGTGGTCCATTGTTCGCGGATGTGCCCCTCGGCATAGCGCCCGACCAGGATCATCAAGAGAGGTAGGATGGGGGCCGTGGCCAGCAGAATGACGGCGCTGATCCAGTCGCGCAGCAGCACCGCGATGCCGATCAGCAACGGCGTCAGGACACTGAGCTGTACCTGCGGCAGGTAGCGCGTCACATAGGGATCGAGCCGATCGATCCCATCGCCGGCGGTCGCCACCAACTCACCAGTGCGTTGATTTCGCAGGGCGAGGGGGCCGAGGCGGAGCAGATGAGCCACCAGGAGCGCGCGCAGCGTGTGCTTCACCCGAATCGCGCCGGCGTGCGCCGCCGTCTCACGCAAACAGGTGACGCCCGCGCGGAGGAGGGTGAAGGCGAGGAGAGCGGCAAGGGACGGACTGAGCGCCGGCAAGCGGGCACCGGACTGAAAGGCGCGCGCCGTTATCGATGCCAGCAACGCCATCTGGCCAATAGTGAGAAGGGTACCCAGCAACCCCAGGCCAACACTCAGGGCGATCCATGGCCGTACGCCCGGCAATTGCCGGAGAAGCGTCTTTGGCACTGGGCGCCGCTCCCTTCAATTTTTGGCCGCTCCTATTCAGGGTAGCAGGCATCCATGAAGGGTATAGCACACCGCTGTGAAGAGATTGTGAAGAGTAGCGCCTCCGCGCCGCCAAGCACACCTACATGGGGGATTGTGCCGGGGCCGCGCGGCCCCCTAGGATGGGATCAAGCTTCAGAAGCACTGGGTCGACCGTGCTCACCATCCGAGCGGCGCGGCGATCACGCCCCGGTACGGGAGGCAGCTGATTACAATCGTCACATCCAGCATCAAGATCCGCCTCATTGTCAACACGCTCTGCATGCTTGTGCTGGTCGGCATGATGTGGATCGCGGGCACGCTCAGCACGAATGCTCTCCACGCCGGCTACACCCGGTCGGTACACCATATCGACGCGCTCGCCGCCGCGTTGCTCGAGGGAAGCAAGTTGCGGGACGATGAGGAGTCCGCCCTACGCGGATTTTTGCTCACCGGCCGCACGGCGTTTCTGGCCCCCTACTACGACGCGCTGCGTGCCACTCCCGCGCTGCAACAGCGGATCGACGCCCTGATCGCCGATGATCCCCTGATGCGACCGCTGGTCATGAACCGTCGACGGGCGGGCCAGGCATGGGCGAACTGGGCGGCCGGCGTGCTCAAACATCCACATGCCTACGATCGCGATTCGGCACGCCTTATCGCGCAACAGCTGCAAGGTAAGGTGTTGTTCGATCGCTACCGTGCCGCCATTGCCACCGGCACCATGGCGCTCAATCGTGAGCAACAGGACACATATGACGGAAACTCCAGTCTGCTCGCCCGAACCAATCTGCTGTTCGCGGGGCTCTTTGTCGGCACGATAGCCATCGGCGTACTCTTCGGTTGGCGGACCATACTCGCCGTCACCCACCCGTTGGACGCGCTGGGCCGAGCCGCTCAGGCGATTGGGCACGGCGCACTCGGCGAGCCGGTTAGGGTCCAGGGATCCCATGAGTTCACCAGCCTGGCCCAAAACATGGACTGGATGCGCGATCAGCTCGCCCTCCAGGCACGGCTGACCGCTGAAC
>JAICHN010000485.1 GCA_025924845.1 Chloroflexota bacterium
ATGCCATCCCGGTGACCGCGACGACTTTGCTCTACGGCCGCATCGCCGACATCCTGGGCCGGCGACGCCTCTTTATCATGGTCGTGCTCGGTTTTCTGGCCGGCTCGGTTTTGTGCGGCTTTTCCCAGTCGATGGTGGAGCTGGTGATCTTTCGCGCCGTGCAGGGCATCTTTGCCGGGGCTATCTTTCCGCTCGCGATTGGGATCATCGCCGATACCTATCCTATGGAACGACGCGCTCAGGGTTTCAGCATTGTGCCTACGATGTTCGCGCTGGCTGCCGTGCTGGGTCCGACCGCCGGGGGGTTTCTCACCGACAGCGTGGGCTGGCGCTGGATTTTCTTCCTCAATATCCCCGTGGTGGCCGCTGCCTTAGCGATCTTCTTGACCACCTACGCGCCGGCCGCGCGTCCGGCGGCGAGCGGCGCGCCCCTGCGCTTCGCGGACCTCGACTTTGCCGGCTTCGGCGCATTCGCCACGGCCGTGGTCGTCTTTCTTCTGGCGCTCAGTCTGGGCGGACACGAGTTAGCCTGGTCATCGGGGCCGGAGTTGCTCCTTGTGGGCATTGCTCTCGTTGCTTTCTGCCTGTTTGTGTGGCTTGAGCGCCGCGCTCGCCTGCCGTTGTTGCCCTTAAGTCTGCTCGGCCATCGCGGCCTTGGCGGGGCTATGCTGGCGATCTTCCTATTGTCGCTGCTCACGAACACGATGATTGTCCTCATTCCCAGTTTCGCGCAGGGCGTACTGGGCGATTCCGCTCGCAGCGCGGGTGCCGTGCTCATTCCTATGATGTTGGCTTGGTCCCTCACCGCGAATGTGGCGGTGCGCTTGGGGCAACGACGAGGATTTCGTGCCGTGGCGGTACCGGGTGTGATCGGCTTGATCGCGGGGCTGCTGTATCTCTCCACGGTGCATTTCGGCAGTGGGCCGGCCGCGTTGGTGCTGCCGATGGTTCTTCTTGGTGTAGGCGCCGGGCTGGTCAACCCGAACATGATGGTCCTGGCGCAGCATAGTGTCTCGGATCGCGATCAGGGTCTGGCGGGTGGGCTCGGGAACTTTGGACTCAATCTCGGGGCCGCCTTGATTGCCCCTATCCTGATCAGCATCGAGCTGAACCGTCTAACTACCCACTTTGGGGCAACGCCGCCGGACGCATCGGCGCTGCTGACGGCCGCCGGGCGCCACGATTTGGCGCAAAGTCTTGGCGGCGCGACAGTACTTCGGTTGCAACACGCTCTCGATAGTGCCTTGCACGATATCTTTCTGCTGGCTTTGGCGCCGGCAGGAGTGCTGATCGTGTGGTTGCTCCTCGTCGTGCCCAGCAATGCCCTGCTGGAGCGGCTTCGGATGGGGCCACTGGGTGGGCCGCGGCCCGTTGCCGGCCCCGCCCACCCTACCGAGTGAGCCGAGACGACCGGCTAGGCGCGCCCGATCATCCCTTGCCTCCTACGCCGGTAAGCATCGCGGACTACCTCAAGCACGCGGGATCCTCACCGTGAACGCGGTTCCCGCCCCGACCTGGCTCTCGACCGCGATTGTGCCGTGCAGTCCTTCGACCAGGGCCCGGGCGATCGATAGGCCCAGCCCGGTTCCCGTACCGGTACGCGCCGCGTCACCCTGATAGAACCGCTCGAAGATATGAGGCAGGGCCTCGGGCGCAATGCCGGGGCCGGTATCGCGTACCGTGACGGTGATGTGCTCGCCCTGCATCGCGGTGGTTACGGAGACCGTTCCCTCGGCAGGGGTGAACTTGAGGGCATTGTCGAGCAAGATGAACAGGATCTGGGTAAGCGCATCAGGGTCGCTCAGCGCCGTTGCGTCTGTCCGCGTGTCCTTCCGGATCAGCCGATCCGGATGCAGCACGGCAAGCCTGCGCACCACGTCCGTCACCAGTGGGTCCACCGGCACCGGTTCCCGGCGCGGCGGGCGCCCCGTATCGGCTCGGGCCAGGGTGAGCAGGTCGCTCACCAGCCGGCTCAGCCGCTCGCTCTCCGAGACCAGGTCGGCAAGGACCGCGACTCGATCCGCTTCGGCGATGGGCGGCTCACGCTGCAAAAGCCCCAGGTTGCCCCGGATGCTGGTAAGCGGCGTACGCAGTTCGTGCGAGGCGTCGGCCACGAAGCGGCGCTGGGTTTGGAAAGCGGCTTGCAGGCGAGCCAGCATGGTATTAAAGGTGGCGGCCAGGCGTCCCACCTCATCGGACGGCCCCGAGTGAGCAACGCGCCGGCTGAAGTCTTGTGTAGCACCGATCTCCTGAGCGGTGTGGGTGATGCGGTTAATCGGGTGCACCGCGGCGCCCGCCAGCCACCAGCCAGCGCCAAATGCCAGCAAGGTAGCGATACATCCACCCGCGAGCAAAACCCGCCACAAGGAATTGAGCGTTTGATCTACATCGTGCAGTGAGCCGGCCACCTGCAATATCTTGCCGTAGGCACCATGGGACGAGATCAATTCGCTCGCCAGAAGTAGGCTTTGCGTACCGACCGATACGGTGGTCATCGTGACGACGCCCGGTTGTAGGCGTTGCCGTGCCGCCGTACTTAAGGGCAGCGTGACTTTCGCCGCCGCTAGATCCGCTGATTGATAGATGATCGCGCCGTCCAGTCCGCGCACCTGGATGGAGCGCTGGGCGGCCACATCGGGTGGGGGCACGAATTGGCCCAGGCTTTGTTCCGGGTTCTCGTCCGGGTGGGGAGCCGCTCCCTGATGGGGACCTTGCCCGCCGTCGGAGCCCTGACCCGGAGCTGCGTACGGGTAGTTCGAGCCGTCGTTCTGCGGATTCGGGCCAAGGTGCGGCTGGAGCGATACGGCGATGATCCTCACCTGACTGGTCAACGCGTCACGCGCCGCGCCAAGCGCGACATTGGACACGGCGGCATAGATTCCGATCCCCAGGCCGATCAGGGTCAAGGCCAGAATAGCGCTATAGAGCAGGGTCAAGCGGAGGCGGATCGACATCGACCTCCTCCAGTCACGCAATTGAGGCTTCCCCGCGCCGCTGGGTTTCTCGGGCGATCCGGCATTCTAGGTTGCTATCCCAGACCTTGAATAGAGCGATCAGTTTTCAGCGTAGAGGGCGGAACTAAGAGGGCGCTGTGCTCGGTATAAGAGAATGCTAAGCGGCGGTTAAGAGTGTGCTGAGACGTGGTCGGTAGGGGTGAAGAAGGCATTCAGGGCATCGGCTATCCCGCGGGCGATCGCCTGTCTGCCGGCTTTGCTTACGGCAACATCCGCCTCGGCGGGGTGAGTGAGGAAGAGCGGTTCGACCAGGATACCCGGCATGGTGCTGGGGTGCGCAAGCCAGCCCGCGGCGGCCGGCCCCAGTTCAAGTAGGTGTGGATAGGCTGCTGCCTTGGCCGAAAGGGCCGGTATGCCCGCCACACTGTCGTTGATGACGCCACGATCCGGCACCGCCCATCCCAAGGCGTGAAGCCGGTCCAGGATCGTATGCTGCGCCAGGCCGGCCAGACGGCGGTTGGCGGCACTGAAGGGCCGTGCCGCATCATAGAACGTCTCGGCGCCGTTCACGGCGGGATCGCCGAACGCATTGAAATGGATCGACACCAGGACGTCGGCATGGGCCGCGTTCGCACAGACAACGCGCGCCTCGGTATCCTCGTGTTCTTCGGCGAGGCTGAGCACTCCGCCGCTTTGCGCGCCGGTGGGGCGATGAATCAGCAGGCGGTCATCAATCCGCGACATGACGACCCGATAGCCTTCGCCGCGGAGGAGGGCCAACAGGTCGAGCCCAACCGCCAGAGTCTGATCCTTCTCATCGATCGTGCTGCCGGTGCTGGTCGTGCCGGCGGTACCGACATCGATCCCTCCGTGGCCGGGATCGATGAAGACCGTCTTATGGCGATCGCCGCTCAGCGGCGCGAAGGCGAGGCAGGTCCCCGGCGCGGTCCCGGCGGCAACCGCGACGGCGTCAGCGGTTGCCGCGGGCACCTTGGCGGTTACCGTGCCGGCACTCCTGACCCGAGCCGGCGAGGCGCCTTCGGACGGCGAATTCGCCGCGTCGCA
>JAICHN010000486.1 GCA_025924845.1 Chloroflexota bacterium
GCGCTCTCGGCTTTGTTGGGCACGGGTGATGCCGGCGGCGAAAGCCCGGCGTTCAGTCCTGGTACTCGGGGGGGCGAATCCGTGGGCTTTTGTTCGTAGGGGCGACCCTTGGGGTCGCCCTCGTCCCCACCCAGGGCGACCACACGGGTCGCCCCTACGACGAATAGTCCTCGAATTCGCGCCCCGGTGTACCAGGACTGATCGCCGGGCTTTCGCCGCCGGCATCCCCGGTGCCCAACAATGCCGAGAGCGCCTTACCCATGCCTGCGTGGCCCCGCGAATCGGCCCCCATCACGACACTATCGCCGCCCAGGAAGCGCGCCAGATCCTGCAATGCCCCGGTCAGGCCGGCCAGTAAACCATCATCGACCTTCACGCCCGACTCCAGATGCACGGCGCGTACGATCAACCGGCGAGCGGCGCGATCTATCTTGGGATCAATTCTTCCCACAATACGCCCTCCATGCAAAACGGCCAGACAGTAGTAGCCGAAACGGCGCTTGGGCGGCGGCACATAGGCCTCGAAGCAGACATCATAATCGAACAGGGTTTGGGCTCGACGCCGATGCCAGATCAAGCTGTCAAACGGCGAGAGCAAGGTAGTGCGGCGCGGACGCACTGGAACCAGGGGTAGCGCCGCGTCGACGAAGGCGGGCTCATCCAGCCCCTCAACTGTAGCCGGACGGGCCAGCCCCTCGGCCACGAAGTCCTGGAGCGTCCGCAATCCATTCATCCGCGTGCCGATGCCGGCGGAGAGGCGAAAATAGTCCCACAGCCAACTGGGCGTGACGATGCCGAGGGCCCGCAAGGTGCGTAGGGCCAGATAACGCCGCCGTTCCTCGGCGCTGGGGAGTGCGTCATCGGGGGGCACGGCGCCGTGGAACGCCTCGGCCAGGACGCGTTCGCGCAGGTCGTAGAGTTTTTGGCCGCCGCGCCGCCCGGCGATCATCAATGCGCCGGTGGTCCAGAGGATTTCCAGGGCGCGGCGGCTATCCTTGGGACCATACCAATCCCAGGGGCCGGTGCGGTCACGGCCGAGATCGCGCTCGAAGTCGGAGGAGGCCAGGGGGCCGCGTTCACGGATCGCGTTCAAGGTCTCGCGCAATACCTCCGGATGCGCTTCCGCCCACCCTCGATTCCATTTCCATACCGGAGACTCGCGGCGCAGCATTTCGGAACGGTAATACGGATAGTCCGCCATAGGGACGATAGAGGCGGCATGGCTCCAGTACTCCATGATTGCCCGGTGGGGGGAAAGGAGAGAGTCCAGATGCTTCGGATTATAGGATCCTAGCCGGCTCCATAGAACCAGATACTGGCTGCGTTCGACCACGGAAATAGTATCGATCTGCACGGCGCCCAGCCGTTCGATCTGTCGCAGTACCGCGCCCAGGCCGGCTGATCCGCTCGGCTTCTTGAGGAGGCCCTGCGCGGCCAGCATCAGGCCGCGCGCTTCGGGTCGCGACAGCGCGAGCGGCGATCCGGAACCCATGCCTGCTTGCTTCTCCTATCTCGGTTTTGGTCACTCGTGCCAGTGTAGCGCGCCTATCCTGACATAAGATGTCAGGATTGCGGAGTTTCCGGAAGCCATACGGATCCTTGTGCAGGGATAACTTGACACCCGCACGGCTTGCACCTACCCTCAGAGCATGGAAGTAACTCTTACCCCCGACCAGAAGGCACTTGCCCGCCAAGCCATCTAGAGCGGTCGCCTGCGTCGCGAAGAAGAAGCGGTACAGGAAGCACTGTTCTTGTGGGAGGAGCGTGAGCGCGCCCGTGCGGAGATCCTGGCGGCCGTTGACCTGGCCGAAGCCTCCCTTGCACGCGGCGAGGGCAGCAATATTACCGAAGAATCGATGCGTGAGGTTGCTGATGCCGTGAAGCAGCGCGGACGCGCCCGCTTGGCGGCCGAACAACCAACCCGCCGGTAATGGCTCACCGCCTCGCACCGGAAGCCCATGCCGAGCTCGATGAGATTTGGTACTTTACCGCCACGAAATAGAGCTTCTACCTGTCTACTTGCCGAAAAGGTGCGGGCGGGGCATGATAGCTGTATGAGTCCTTGCGCGCGTTGCGGGCTGCCTCATAGGGTGGGCCGCGCCTGTCCCGTCTTACCGGAGCTCCCCGCCAACGCCGCCGGTACCACGTTGCCGCGCGGTACGCTGGTCGGAGGGCGCTTCCGCGTCGAGCAGGTTACCCACCGCTCGGGGATGAGCACCGTCTACCAGGCGGTGGATGTGCGTAATCACGGGATGGGCGTGGCGCTCAAGGAATTGAATGCCGCCGGCCTATCCGATGCCGATCGAGCAGAGGCGCTCACCTGGTTGGCCCGCGAGGCGGGACTGCTTTCCACCCTCCGCGATCCCCGTTTGCCTGCCCTCCTGGCCGCCGCGGGCGAAGGCGATCGCCACTATGTGGCAATGCCCTTCTTGCGCGGCGAAACGATGGAGGAGCGGATTGTCCGTGAGGGCCCCCAGAGTGAGTTGCTGGTGCTGGAGTGGGCTCGCGAGTTAGCGGCGCTCCTGCGCTATCTGCACGGCCAGGACCCGCCGGTGGTGCATCGCGACCTCAAGCCGGCCAACGTGCTGATCCGCCCCACCGGCACTATCGCGCTGCTCGACCTGGGGGTGGCCCGTTCCCTGGCGCGCGGTGTCACCGGCACTGCGGTCGGTACCCCCGGTTACGCCCCGCCCGAGCAATACCAGGGATTGGCGGATGAGCGGAGCGATCTCTATGCCCTGGGCGCCACCTTGCACCGCGCCTTGACCGGTTATAACCCAAACCTGGAGGCGCCTTTCCGCCATCCTCCCGTCCGCGAGCTACGCCCACAGGTAAGCGAGGAAACGGCCGCCCTGATTGCCGGCCTCCTCGCCCTTGCGCCGGCCGCGCGGCCGGAGAGCGCGCCGGCCGTATTGGCCGGTATACAGGCAGCGACGCGCAGCGCTTTCGCGCGCGCGTACCAGCCGGTGCATCGGATGTATATAAGAATGCTGGCTCTCCTGGGTCTGGCCCTCGCCGTGGGAACGGTAATCTATGTGTGGGCCTTCGGCATCCCCACCATGGGAGGCGGATCCGCCGCCTATACGACCCGGGATTCCGGCCTACAGGCGCTGCTCGTATTGGCCGTTTTCGCGCCCGGCCTGCTTACACTGTTGCCCCTGGCCGGTCGGGAGTTGCGCGCCCTGTCGCGCCGCCATGCCGTACCGCGCAGGCATCGCGCCTGGGCCGCGCGCCTGGTTTTGGTCACCTGGGCAATGCCGCTTATCGTCTGGCTGATCAATCTCTGGGATCAGAAACAGGGGAATCTCACTGCCGTGCCGGGGCATGCGCCCGCCGCGGCCGGCATTGCCGTCGGATCGGTACTGATCGCCGTGACGGGTCTGGCTGGATTGCGCCGAGATTTACGCGGTTTGGGCAAGCGCCTGATTCGGTTGCCGGGGCGTTTGGTCGTGGTGGGCATGGTGGCCTGCCTGTGGCCGCTCTCAGCGGCGCTCCAGCAACCGTATTTTCTAGGTGCTTGTTACGCGGCGCCGGTGCAGAGCGAGGAGCAAACCCAATTCTCCGCCATTCAGTCCGTGAGCGCCGATCAGGGCGGCAATCTCTACGTGCTGGATTCGTACGGCCTACGCAAGCGCACCACCGACGACCGTTTCCATTTACTGTTGGACTTTGCCGAGCCGCCACAAACGCCTTCGCCCTTCTACTCGCCCGTTACGTACACGCAAATGAGTGTGAGTCCTGAGGGATTGGTAGCGGTAGGCAATCCGAACACCAGCACGGTCTACCGCCTGACCGGGTCGGGCCGCGTGGCGCCGGCCGCCCGCGCCCCCTATCTTCACGGTGGCATGGCGCTGGGTCGAGGCGGCGTACTCTACCTTTCCTCGCCCAAGGACGGTCGGATCGATGTCTACGCGCCCAACCATCCCAACCGGCCCACGGCCTTGCGCCCCCATCCGCTCCCGACTCATTGGCAGCCCGAGGCTCTATCGCTCGACTTCCAGGGCAATCTGTAC
>JAICHN010000487.1 GCA_025924845.1 Chloroflexota bacterium
CGAACCTTCCTCCTGTTGCAGCAGGCTCTTGTCCACCAGCGAGGCTACGCCGTTAAGTGCATCCAGTTCCCGATCACCCGCAATGTTGCATACCGCCTCGATGGCTTCTAGGGTCCGCCCGCCGACGAACACGGCCAAGCGCCGGAACAGCGCTTGCTCATCGACCGCCAGCAGGCCGTAGCTCCAGTCAATCGTATTGCGTAGCGTCTGCTGGCGGGCCGGTAACTCCCGAGCGCCACTGGTCAACAGGGTCAATCGGCTGGCCAGGCGCTGCAGCAGCGCCTGGGGCGACAGGATGCGGATGCGGGCGGCCGCCAACTCGATTGCCAGGGGTAGCCCATCCAGCCGGTGGCAAATCTCGGCCACTGCCGGGGCGTTATCGTTCGTCACGGTAAAATCTGCTCTTACGGCCCGCGCGCGTTCGATGAACAACCGCACGGCGTCGTACTGGGTCAGCACGTCCATGGGCGGCGGGTGCAGCCGGTTGGGCAGGGCCAATGGGGGGACGGAGAACTCGTGCTCGCCCGACACATGCAGCACGGACCGGCTGGTCACCAGCACTTTGAGGTTGGAGGCTACTCGCAGCAGATCGGCAACCAGGGGGGCCGCGCCCAGGACCTGCTCGAAATTGTCCAGCACCAGCAGCACGCGGCGGGCGCGCAGGTAGTGCTGTAGCGTCTCCCAGAGGATCTGCCCGGCTACTTCCCGCAGGCCCAGTATACCGGCGATTGTAGTGGCGATCAGCTCAGGATTAGTGATGGGCGCCAGATTGACGAAGAACACTCCATCGCCAAAGTCCTCGCTGATTTCGGCGGCGACCTGCAGCGCCAGGCGCGTCTTGCCGATGCCACCGGGGCCGGTAAAGGTTACCAAGCGCACCCCTGATCGCCGCAGGAGGGCACTGGCCGCCCGTACCTCCTGCTCCCGTCCGATGAGTAGGGTGAGTTGCGCCGGCAGATTATTGGGGCGCACATCGAGTGTGCGCAGCGGGGGGAAGTCGGCGGGGAGATCGGGCACGACAAGCTGGAAGATGGGTAAGGGCTCAACCAGATCTTTGAGACGGGGCGCGCCCAGGGCCCGCGCCGTGATGTCAGTGGGGAGATCGGCGCGGACCAGCTCCCAGGTGAGTCCGGAGAGCAGAATTTGGCCGCCGTGACCGGCAGCCAGGAGCCTGGCCAGCCGGTTGAGTGTATACTCGGTGTGGTAATCACCCGCTTGCCAGTCGGCCGTGCCGGTGTGCAGGGCCATCCGTACCCGGAGACTATCTAACGGTGGGGGCCAGGATTCGGCTTGCAGCGCACGCTGGGCTTGGAGCGCTGACAGGAGCCCAGCCGGGGCGGTAGCGAAAGCGGCGACAAAGCTATCCCCTCCGGTGCGCACCACGACACCATCATGGGCCGCGATAGCTGCCCGCAGAAGGGCATCGTGGCGCGCCAGGGCCACCTGCATGGCCTCGGGAGCATGTTCCCAGCGAGTTGTGCTGCCCTCGATGTCGGTGGACAAGAAGGTAACGGTCCCGGTCGGTGGCGTGGTCATCTACCGCCCCCTCGCCCCAATCATACCGGTACGATACGCCCGTCCCCATTATAGCAGCAGCTTGCCGCGCCGGAAAGCCCCTCCTCTTGTTCTTGTAAAGAAAAATCCACTGAGAGTTAGATTTGCACCAGCAATGCAACGCAAACATAGGACCTCTGGTTCAACATCTCGATCGCCTATTCCCGCATCGCTTACCCCAACAGCGGGCCCTCGCCTGCCATGCCCGCGCCAACAGGCGGAGGCCATAAAGTGCGATGCCCGTTGCCCCCGCTAGCGGGTTGGCGGTTCGATCTTAATCGCCGGGTCGTTGAACCTGGAGAATTTAATGGTGCCGTCTATTCTATCGTTTCCGTCGCCATTATGGCCTTCTAGAAGGTAGGGATAGTAGGTTCCGGTGTCAATCCACGCGTCAGCTGAGGAGAAGAGGCGACCCCAGGAATAAGTTACAGCCAGATGGTATACCGCCCGTCCGTTCAGGATGGTGTCGCCGAGGCTATCGGCGACAGTCACATCGTCCAGCATGAACTGGCATACAGCACTGAGCGACAAAGGATCGAGGAAACCCGTTGGGTGGGTCACCCATTGCCCATCTTTGTAGTCCCAGGCCGAGTCGCCAATGATCATGATCGTCCGCTGGGTTTCCGCCCCGTTCTTGTGTTCAGTAATCGTATCCACCTCGCGTGGGGGATGGGAGTTTATTAGATCGCCTTCTGCATCAAGATGGGTGGACATGATAAGGAAATGGCAACTCGTACTGCTGTGCATCGCCGCGATGGCGCGCTTGACGATGGACACGCCGGTGCCCGTCATCGGCTGGGGCGTGGCAGTCGCAGTGGGCGCGAGCGTGTTTGCGCGAGTAGGCTCTGCGGATCGGGTGGCGGTAGCGAAAGCGCTCGTAGATAGCACCGCTGTGGGGGTTGGCCGCGCAGCGCGAACCGGCGGTACCGATGTGTTCAGCACCGGGGCAGGCGTGGCGGTGGCCGGGATGGCCGAGCTGACCTGGGGGACGGCTGCTGGGCCGGCCGGATGGGTCAACTGATTACCGGCGACTACTACCACGGTGGCGCCGAGCAGCAGGAGCGCCAGGGCCGGTAGACGTAGCGCTTTCATGGTAAACCTCCCTCGTTGCTGTCGTGTATGGATGCGGCGGCCAGGCCTCAAGCTTCCACTAGTCGTGCCTCCGGCGACCCGGACCGCAACGGTTGGCCGCGTCGCAAAGCGCCCTGGCGCGACTGGATCAGCGGCTCTCTATGCTCCGGCCACGACAGGCGAGAGCAACCCACGCATCTATCACGGCGGCGCGATCTTGATCAACGGGTCGTTGAACCTGGAGAATTTAATCGTATACTCGATGCTGTCGCTTTCGTTACCTGAATGCGCTTGGTAGAGGTAAACGTAGCGAGTGGCGCTGTCAATCCAGGCGTCGGCTGCAGAGGAGCTACCACTGGGATAAGTTACAGCCAGATGGTAGACCGAGCGCCCGTTCAAGTTACTGTAGCCAAGGTTATCGGCGGTGGCGACGTGGTCGAAGATAGACCTGCACACGGAACTGAGATGAATAGGATCAAGGAAATCGGTTGACTGATGGGTCACCCACTGCCCCTCTTTGTAGTCCCACGCCGCCGCGCCAATGATCATGATCATTCGTCGAGTTTGCGTCTCGCCCTTGCGTTCTGTAATGGTATCCACTTCGCGTGGAGGATCGGAGTATATTACATCCCCTTCTGCCTCAAGATACGTGGCCATGAAAAGGAAATGGCAGCTGGTAAGGCTACTCATCGCTGTGATGGAGCTCTTGACTATAGGCACTCCAGTGCCGGTCATAATCCAGGCTTCGGTAGTCGCAGTCTGATTTGGATTGTCTGCGGCGGCAGGCTCTGGCGGCCGGGCGTTGGCAACAGGAGTGCGCGTAGATCGCACTGCCGTGGGAGTTGGCCATGGAGCGCGAGTTAGTGGCATAAATGTATTCTGCGCCGGGGCAGGCGTGGCCGTTGCCAGGATCGCAGAGCTTACGTGGGGAGCCGGGCCAGCCGGAGGGATCATCTGACTACCGGCGACTACTATCACGGCGGCACCGGCCAGAAGGAGCGCCAGGGCCGGTAGACGTAAGGATTTCATCGTAAAACTCCCTTTTGCGATCGTGCCCGGCTGGTGGTAGCCGGATATTATCGGCTTGTCGTCGGGCGTCCTGGTACCCGGAGCAGCCGGAAGCAGCGCATCCGCGGGCAGCAGAGTGCAATCACACTGCCTGGACCGCCTGGACCGCCCGATCAGGATGCACCGTTTGCAGGACGGCGGCCCCCAACAGGATCACCACCCCGGCGAAGATGAACGACCACCGGTAGCCCGTGCTGCCACCCGCTACCTGGGTGACCAGGTCGACGACGGCTCCGGCGAGCATGGCACCCAACGGCTGCGTAAAGGAGGTAACCGCGGAAAACACGCCGACTAGCTCGGCCGTCTGCCGGCGCGGGAC
>JAICHN010000488.1 GCA_025924845.1 Chloroflexota bacterium
AGGGAGGCGAAGCCGTCGGCCAGGTCAAAGTAGTCCATGGCGCGGGTGATATAGAGGTAGGCATTGGCGTCGAAGCGGCCCACGAAGCTACTCCCCTGATGCCGCAGATAGCTCTCGACCTGGAAATCGGCCTCGAAGCTGAAGCTGGGCGCCGGGCGGTCTTGCAGGCGCCGCCCAAAGCGCTGCTCCATGCCCACCGCGCTCAGGTAGGTGAGATGGCCGATCATCCGCGCCGCGGCCAGCCCGCCGCTGGGCGGATCGGCGGGATCGTAGTGCCCACCCCGCCAACGCGGGTCGCCCATAATCGCTTGCCGGCCTACCTCGTTGAAGGCGAGCGCCTGGGCGGTGAGGCGCGCGCAGGAGGCCAGCACGATGGCCCTTGCCACCCGGTGAGGATAGTGGACCGCCCAGTGCAGCGCCTGCATGCCGCCCATCGAGCCGCCTGCCACCGCGGCAAGTCGCCCCACGCCAAGATGGTCGAGCAACAGAGCCTGGGCGCGCACCATATCGCCGACCGTGACCACCGGAAAGTCGCCGCCATAGCGGCGGCCGGTCAGTGGATTGATCGAGGCCGGGCCCGTGCTGCCCCGGCAGCCGCCCAGTACGTTGGCGCAGATCATGTAGGAGCGGGAGGTATCAAACGCCTTACCCGGCCCCACCATGGTATCCCACCAACCGGGCCGCTTATCCTGGACGCTGTGATAGCCCGCCGCGTGGGCGTCGCCCGAGAGGGCATGGCAGAGCAGGATGGCGTTGTCTCCGGCCTCGTTCAGCCGGCCGTAGGTTTCGTAGGCGATGGTCAGTTCCGGCAGCACCGCCCCGGTATCGAGCGGGAAGGGACCGGGAAAGGTGACGGACTCCGTACACACCATACCGACCGAGTGGGCCAGCGTAGCGGCGGTGGGCGGCGCCTCTCCTTCATCCTGGGTAACCGGAGGTACGTCGCCCTCGAATGGGGATCGGGCCGCGGCGCCGGGGAGAACGGCGCACGATTCGCCGGCGCCCACGACCTGGCCGGCTCGTGAGGCGGCGGTACCGAACTTTCCTGACCCAACGTCGTCGTTCATAACGGTGGGGATTTCCCCGAGCAGATACAGTCCGACACCTACCGCGGTGGTGACTTTGACATACGGGCCGAGATCATCCCGGTAGAGAGGCCGAAGGTGCGCATCTTGCCGATATGGCGCCCATGCTCCACTTTCATGCAGCGATCCATGATCACGGTAAGCCCCGCCTCGCGGGCCCGCCGCGCCGCTTCCCAATTGATCACGGTGAGTTGCAGCCACACCGCGTCCGCCCCGATCGCCGCTGCTTCCTCGACGATGGCCGGAACGTCGGCCGGCCGGCGGAACACATCGACGATATCGACATGTTCCGTCAGCTCACCCAGCGAGCCGACCACGGGGAAGCCCAGGATACGCTTCCCCGCGTACCGGGGGTTAACAGGGAGTAGCCGATAACCGGCGTGCTTGAGATACACGGCCACGAAGTAGCTGGGCCGGATCTCGTCGGCCGAGAGGCCGACCATGGCCACGGTGCGGGCACGACCGAGCAGGGCGCGGATCTCGGCCGCTCCGGCCAGGCCGCGCGCCCGCTCGTCGATTTCGGGCGCCCGCTGGTCGGCCCGCCACGGAGCGGATTCCGCGCCGGCCGACCGCTCCCCGCTCATCAGGCCGCGGCCCGCTGAGCGGCTTCCAACGCTTGATCGAGATCCCAGATGATGTCCTCCACGTCCTCGAGGCCCACGGACACGCGCACCAGATCCACGCTAATCCCCGCCTTGAGCTGGTCTTCGGGGCTGAGCTGCTGATGGGTGGTGCTGGCCGGGTGAATGACCAGGCTCTTCGTGTCGCCCACGTTGGCCAGATGCGATAGCAGGCTCAGGTTATCGATGAAGCTCCGGCCCGCCGCGAGGCCGCCCTTGATCCCAAAGGTCAGGATTCCGCCGGTGCCCTTGGGCAGATACCGTTTGGCCAGGGCGTAGCTCGGGCTGGACTCCAGGCCGGGGTAGCTCACCCAGGTCACGGCCGGGTGCTGCTCAAGGAACGTGGCGACGGCGAGGGCGTTCTTGGCGTGACGGTCCATGCGCAGGGCCAGCGATTCCAGACCCTGGATCAACAGGAACGAATTGAAGGGGCTAATGGCGGCGCCCTGATCGCGCAATCCCTCGGTACGCGCCTTGACGAGGAAGGAGAGCGGCCCGAACGTTTCATAGAACTTCAAGCCGTGGTAGGCGGGGGAGGGGTCGGTCAGCACCCCGAACAGCCCGCTGTCCCAGGCAAAGTTCCCCGAATCGACGATCACCCCGCCGATCGAGGTGCCGTGGCCGCCGATAAACTTGGTGGCGGACTCCACGACGATGGTGGCGCCGTGTTCAATCGGGCGGCAGAGGGCGGGCGAGGCAAAGGTGTTGTCCACGATGAGCGGTACTTTGGCATCACGGGCGATCTCGGCCACCGCCTCGATGTCCAGCACATCCAGGCGCGGATTGCCGATGGTCTCCCCATAGAGGGCGCGAGTGCGCGGGGTAATGGCGCGGCGGAAGTTCTCGGGGTCCGAGGCATCGACGAAGACGGTATCGATCCCCCAGTGACGCAGAGTTACGTCAAGTTGCGTATACGAGCCGCCGTAGAGCGTGCTGGAGGCGATCAGCTGATCGCCCGGCTTGAACAGGGTTGTGAAGGTGAGGAACTGCGCCGCCTGGCCCGAGGCGGTGGCAAGCGCGCCGATGCCGCCCTCGAGGCTGGCGATCCGCTCCTCGAACGCCGCCGTGGTCGGGTTCATGATGCGGGTATAGATGTTGCCGAAGTTCTGCAGGCCGAAGAGTGATGCCGCGTGATCGGTGTCCTCGAACACGAAGGAGGTGGTCTGATAGATCGGCACGGCACGGGCGCCGGTGGTCGGGTCGGGCCGCGTGCCGGCATGAAGGGCGCGGGTGTTGAAGCCGAATTGGCGCGTGGGCGCTTGAGTTATGGTCTCCTCAGCGGCGGGCGTATCAATGGCCATGCACTGCTCTCCTCATTCGGGCGCCGCCCGGCGCCCCACAAAAAAACCCTCGCTCCGAGAGAGACGAGGGTAGGGCTTGACCTTCAGGGTTGCCCCGTGCCCTTCCACGGTTAAAAGGGACTCGGGCCGCCCAGCGGATGCCGATTACTCTCATCTTCCAGAACATTCTGCCGGAGTTGGCACCCTCTCGCTCAGGGCGACGGTTGCCGAGGCTTCACAGGGCCGGTCCCTCCACCTCTCTGGATGAGCCACTATTCACTTATCAAACGGTGCATCCGCTGGATCCGGCGGATACGTGCGACGCCCAGTATTCCGGTGCGCTTTCTGGAGATTAGCACGGTGTACCGGTATTGTCAAATAAAATCGGGCAGCAGCACCCTGCCCTCACCGGTTAGTTGACTTTTGGCGGCGGGACGTTATCGTAGAAGCCGCCGAAGTGATCCCAGGTGACGAAGATGGCCGTATTCTTCCAGAAACGGCTGTGCATCACCGCGTTGACCTCCGCCACCGTGGTGTTTTCGCCCAGGCAGGTGCTCGCCGGCGGATGCTCGCTCTCGGCCATGTCGGTGACCAACCAGGTCACCGGGGCCAGTTTGCCCGCCGCCACGTCGCTTTTGAACTGAGTCCAGGGCAACACGTTGGTCGGCCACTGCGGACCCTGGCGTATGTGCCGTATCGCATCGAAGGTCGAAAAGATGTACCCCTGTTGTCCCGCTTGCGGCGCATAATGCAGCGGCCAGATCGCTAGTCTCCTCATCCTGCTACCTGTCATGGTAGCACGCGGCCATTTAGCTAACCGCCCGCGTTCTGCCTTACAACTCACGCCGTGAAAAGCTATACGCGGCGACGACAAGCACTCCCACGCCCCACAGTCCCGCCCACACGTGGTAGGCCGCGGCGGGCGGTGACGAGGTGACGAGCGGATCGACCCGTGCCCCCGCCGCCGCCACCGCGACGGGCTCCAGGGCCGAGACGGCGCCGCGCCAGAGTACATCGCTGGGGA
>JAICHN010000489.1 GCA_025924845.1 Chloroflexota bacterium
ACCTGACCTACATCACAGTGTTTCTCATTATGTGCAGCCAGGTGCGGACCTGGAGTCAAGTCGAACGCATCATCAGCATTGTTATCCTGGCCAGTGTCCCCGTCGCTGCCTATAGCTGGCTCCAGCATTTCAACAATGACCCCTTTGTCTGGGCCGATGGCAATCAAACCGCTCTCCGCACTCCCTCCACCATGGGCAACCCTATCTTTCTCGCCGCCGCGCTGGTCATGGCCGTTCCCTTCACCCTCTACCGGTTGGGCTGGAGCATCGTGCGCCTTATCAAGACCGATCCGAATGACGGCTCCGGCGCCGCGCAGGCATGGCTCGCGCTGGCAACCGTGGGTTATGTCGTGGCCCTGGTCCTGCAGGTGGGTGGTATCGACTTTTCCGGCAGTCGCGGCCCCGCCCTCGGCTTCCTCGCCGGCATCGTGGTGTTTGGTCTTTGCGTAGCCCTGGCGCGCCATATCGTATGGTTGAGCCGCACTACCGTGGCACTCCTGGTGCTTCTCCTTCTCGTCTTCGGTGCCACGAACTCCGTATTTAAAAGTTCCAGTACACCAAGTACCGGCTTCACTCGGTTCCTGCACATTTTGCCCAGCGAGTCGGATACGTCCGAAGTCCGAGCCTTGTTGTGGAAGAGCGCGCCGGGCTTGTTTGAGCAGCACCCGATTTTAGGCTGCGGGCCCGAAGTGCTCATTTTCTGCTGGTATCCACATTTTCCAGCCGCCCTCCGCACCATCGAACTCGCCAATGCCGCGCCGGACCGTAGTCACAACGAAGAGATCGACATCCTCCTGACCACCGGCATCGTGGGCGAGGTATCTTATCTGGCCCTGTTGGCGGCGTGTATCTGGCAGTTGATCGTACTGCTGCGGCGCGCTCGTTCCCTCCGTTCCGTCCTCATCGTGTCAGCCCTCATGGGTGCTTTCGTCGGCCATATCGTGGAGGGCGCTACCGGGATTGCCTTCTCGGACACGCTAGTCCTCTTGTGGTCGATCGCCGCCCTTGCCACGGCGCTCAGTTCAGGGGGCGAGAATGAACTTACGGCTGAGTTCAACTCCGCCGTCGCGGGCGATGTACTTACGCCGCCCCTCGTTGCCCCGGTCGTTGAAAGCCCGCCGGCCCGCCCCCAGGCAGCCGGCAGAGTATCTCCGCAACGGCGGCGGAACGGCAGTCCGTCTTCCCGCGCTCGCGAGGCGAGCCTGAGGCGACCCCTACGCGGCGAACAACCGGTGCGAGCGCCACGCTACTCTTTCACGCATGCCCTGGCCAAGCTCAAGACGGGCTCAGCTGCGCTGGTTGCCCTGGGAGCCGTGGGCGCCACGGGCATCTTGGTGCTATGCGTAGCTCTCTTTATCGCTAATGTTCAGTCGATTGCCGCCGACGCCGACTATCGTTATGCGCTGAACCTCGAACAGGAGTCCGGGAACCTGGTAACACAGCAGGCGACCTATCAAAAGGGCTTGTACGGCTATCAGCTCGCCCTGAGTTCGTATCAGCAAGCTCTGAATCAGGTGCCGAGTTGGGGCTGGCCGCCGCCCCAGGATAACTACTCACTGTTTTACGGCAAGACATTACTTGAGTACGCCGCCGCGATTCTGGTCGACAAGACGAACAAGGATGCAGCGGCTCAGGCGACCGGTGCCATCCAGCAAGCCTTGACGGTCTTTACCAACGCCGCGCACGCCAACCCGCTCAATCCCGACCATCCCCGCAACATCGCCAAGTTGTACCGATTCTGGGCCGAGCAGTTGTATGCGACCCCGGATGTCGCAAAGCTGAAGCAGGCGGAATTGTACGACGCCAGAGCGTCGGCCCTCGCCCCTCACAACGCCGATATTCTCGATGAGTGGGCCCAAATAGACCTCGAACTCGGCCGCTACGACAAAGCCAATACCCGTGCCTGGTTTGCCAAGGCAAAGGATCACCTCTTGACCGGACGCGCCCTGGACAACACGGACGGTTCCGTCTACCGCGATCTGGGTACGGTGTATGGCCAGTACGCCATCTGGGCGGAGCAGGCGGGAAAGAAGCAGGCCGCGCATAACTACTACGTACAGCAGGCCAACGCCTGGATCAACGCATTGGCGCACGGCGCGACGAGCTACCAGCAGATTTACGCTCCTCTGGCCACCGTCTACGCGGTAAAGCTCAACAACCTCTGCCAGGCCAAGGTCTACGCCAAGGAAGCGATCGGCGAGATCAGTAGCGGCGCGCTGGCCGATGCCGATGGATCGATCAAAGCCGGCATGCAACAGATCGTGCTGAACGCAGGCGCTGATCATAAATGCACCGCTAAATCGCCATGATGACCTACGGCTTGACCTTCCTTCTCTCCCTGACCGCCGCCCTGGCGGTCACTCCGTTGGCGCGGCGAACCGCGATCAATCTTGACATTGTGGATCATCCCGGAGGAAGGAAGGCGCATCACGCGCCTACCCCCTATCTGGGCGGCGTGGCGATGTACCTGGCTTTCATCGCTATTCTTGTGGCCGGTTGGGCTATGCTCGGCACTTCCTCCGGGATGGCCAAGGCCACCGGCCAGTTGCTTGCCATCCTCGGCGGCGCCAGCCTGATGGCCGTATTGGGCCTACTCGATGATTGGTATGATTTGCCGGCCTTGGTCAAGCTCGGCGGACAGATTCTCGGTGCCGCCCTCCTTGTAGCGGCACAGGTGACCATTCACTTCAATCATCCCGAGTTCGGCGTTCTCGAGGCTCCCGTCACGATCGTCTGGGTGATCGGCATCACCAATGCGCTAAACCTCATGGATAATATGGATGGGCTGGCCGTTGGCACGGCGGGAATAGCCGCCTGCTTTTTCGTCCTGCATGCCGTCCTCGCTCTCCCCGCGCAAAGCCTGGTCGCGACGCTCTCCGCCGCCCTGGCCGGTGCGTGTTTCGGCTTTCTCTACTACAATTGGAGCCCCGCCAAGATCTTCATGGGCGACGCGGGATCCATGTTCCTGGGCTATGTCCTTGCCGCCGTGGCACTGAAGCTAAGCCTCACCCCGACCACGCCCCAATTGGTCGAACTGGCTCAAGCCGCCGGCTACTCGGTCGGCGTTACCCAGAATTTGCATGCCGTAGCGTTGCTGGCACCCGTGTTCGTGCTTGGGCTGCCCATTTTTGATACCACGCTGGTCACCATATCGCGGCTTCGCCGCGGCGTGCCCGTTTCCCAGGGCGGCAGAGACCATGTATCCCATCGCCTGGTGGGCGCGGGCCTCTCGCACCGCGAAGCCGTCATGACCCTTTACCTGGCTAGTTGTGGCCTCGGCGGGCTCAGTCTCTTGCTGACCAGATGTAATCTCAAGGAGGGCGCGGCGATCACGCTTGTCTCCCTCGGCGCGGCAATTGCACTGCTGATCCGCTTCGAGCAAATGTTCGCGGCACAAACAGAGGCCCTCGCCGGTATGTCCCCAAACGTCGAAACGTCAGCATGATCATGCTGAATCGTAAGACACGGTCTCTTCGCGGTCGCTGGTGAGGACATAGCCATGACATTTCCGACAACGCGCTTGCGTCGCTTACGCGGCAGCGAGCCGCTCCGCGCGCTCGTTCGCGAAACACGGCTTTCCATTGAGGATTTTATTGCCCCGTTCTTTTTCGACGCCCGGATTAGCGACCCAGTACCGATCGAGGCAATGCCGGGTCAGTCACGCTGGCCGGTAAGCGCGGCGGCGCAGGCAATCGGCCCCCTGGCCGAAGTGGGAGTGCGAGCAGTGCTCCTCTTCGGCCTGCCCGACTACAAGGACGCAACCGGCAGCAGTGGCGCGCGGCCCGACGGCGTGGTACAGCAAGCTATCCGCGCGATCAAGCGGGATTTTCCCGGCATGTACGTGATGACCGATGTGTGCCTCTGCGAATACACTGACCATGGACACTGCGGAGCGATCGTCGGCGACACGGTGGATAACGATGAAACACTTCCCCTCTTGGCGGGCCAGGCGCTGTCTCATGTGGAGGCGGGCGCGGATATGGTGGCTCCCTCGGACATGATGG
>JAICHN010000490.1 GCA_025924845.1 Chloroflexota bacterium
AACCAGGCCCATCGCCACGCCCGCCACTGGAGCGCTGATCGGCACGCCGGCATCCATTAGCGCAAGCGTGCTGCCGCAGACCGATGCCATGGAAGACGAGCCGTTGGAGCTGAGCACTTCGGACACAAGGCGGATCACGTAGGGGAAGTCCTCCTCGGCCGGAACCACCGCCGACACCGCCCGTTCGGCCAGGGCGCCATGCCCGATCTCGCGCCGGCCGGGACCACGCAGGGGGCGTGCCTCACCGGTGCTGAAGGCGGGGAAGGCGTATTGGTGCATGAAGCGCTTGCTCGTCTGAGGGGTAATGTCATCAATCATCTGCTCGTCATTCCCGGGGCCGAGCGTGCAAATGGTAAGCACCTGGGTCTGGCCGCGGGTAAACAGGCCACTGCCGTGAGTGCGAGGAAGAATACCGACCTCGCAACTGATTGGGCGAATGGTCGTCAGATCGCGCAGGTCCGGACGAATCCCCTCATCGAGAATCCGTTGCCGGGTGAGCGCCTTGAGTTCACTCTGAAATGCATCCCTCACCTGCTTGTCCGAGACCTCATGAGCGGCAATGCGGTCGGCGAATTGCGCCACCAGCGAGGCCTCGACCGCGTCGATCGCTGCCTCACGTTCCTCCTTGCGCTCCTTATACAGAGCGGCGCGAAGGGTTTCGCGAATCGTATCACCCACCTCGGTCTTCAGGTCCGCCGGCAAGACGAACACCGGGACCTCGCGCTTCGCCTTCCCCACGGCGGCAACAATACGGTCCTGCAGATCGATAATCCCCTGAATCGCCTCGTGGCCCACTTTGACCGCATCGAGCATGACGGATTCGGGCAACTCCTGAGCGCCCGCCTCCACCATCATGACGGCGTCACGCGTCCCGGCGATCACCAGGTCAAGATCGCTGAACTTCAACTGGCTCTCGGTTGGATTGATCACAAAGCTGTTGTTCACGTAACCTACGCGCACGGCGCCGACCGGACCACTAAAGGGAATGTCCGAGATGGCGAGGGCGCACGAAGCGCCACAGATTCCCAGAACATCGGGGTCATTTTCTTGATCGGCCGAAAAGACGCTGACCGTAATCTGCACGTCGTTCCTGAAGCCCTTGGGGAACAGGGGGCGGAGCGGCCGATCGGTCAGCCGGCAGGACAGAACGGCATGTTCGCTCGGCCTACCTTCACGTTTAATAAAGCCGCCCGGAATCTTGCCGGCGGCATACAGTTTCTCTTCATAGTCCACGGTAAGGGGGAAGAAATCTACCCCTTCCCTGGGCCCTTGACTGGCCACCGCGGTAGCCAACAACATCGTCTCCCCATAGCGCACCGTGACGGCGCCATGGGCGAGGCCGGCCAGCACACCTGTCTCGATAATCAGGGGCTTCCCGCCGACCTCTACTTCATCCCGGAAATTCATCGTTCCTCCTGCCTCACGCGCTGAGGCATCAGGTTACTTACGGAGCCCAAGCCGGGCCAGTACCGTCCGATAGCGTGCTACATCCGTCCGCGCCAAATAAGCGAGCAGACGCTTCCGACGCCCTACCATAATCAGCAGACCGCGCCGCGAGTGGTGATCGTGCTTATGCGCGCGGAAATGGTCGCGAAGTTCATTGATCCGCTGAGTCAAAATCGCGCATTGCACCTCAGGCGACCCAGTGTCGCCCTCGACTATGGCGTAATCCTTGATTAATGATGCCTTGGTCGTTCCATCCATTCTTTCTTACCCGGCTCCTTCAGAACTGTACCAATTTAGCGCATATTCTTTCCTAGTATACCCGGCCGTGCGCACAAGCGTCGCTTGGGCACGTGTTGCAGTCTGACTCACCTACAAAGGGCGTGTGTCTGGTAGCATGTCATTCAGTGAATCAAATCAACCTATCGAGCGTCGAGTTTGGCCGCATGTCGCCCACCTTGCACGATCGACCCATGTGACCGGTCCCGCCCTAATCCGCGCCGGTAATGGCCTGGAGGCTTTCTCAGATGTCCGCCTCTTCCCCCCTTTCCCCCTTGACGGCCGATGCTGAACTGTCGGCGCTCCTGGCCCGCTACAATCTCCAGGTCCGCGCTGAAATTGAGCGTCTTCTCCCCGATACTCCCAGACTGGCCCCTTTCTACGGGATCATGGCCTACCATCTCGGTTGGGTAGATCGCGATCTTCAACCGGAGCCTGCCCGACCCGGCAAAAGCCTTCGCCCAGCCCTCTGCCTCCTTCTGGCCGAAGCGTTGGGCGCGGATCCCGCCGAGTGCGCCCACTTTGCCGCCGGCATAGAACTGCTCCACAACTTCTCGCTTGTTCACGACGATATTCAGGATCGCAGTCCGACGCGGCGGGGTCGCCCCGCCGTATGGACTCTATGGGGCGAGGCGCAGGCGATTACCGTGGGAGACGGCATGTTTTCCCTCGCCCACCAGGCGTGGCTCCATGCCCCACTGGCTGAACGCGATCCTGCCCGGCTCCTCGATATCGCGCGGGCACTCGAGGCAACCATTACGGCGCTCTGCGAGGGGCAGTACCTCGATATTGACGGCGAGGGGAGTCTCGCGCTCACGACGGATGCCTACCTCACCATGATTGGGCGGAAGACTGCCGCGCTAATGGGCACCTCCGCCTGGGTGGGTTGCCGTTGCGCCGCGGCGGATCCCGCCCTGCTTGCAGCGGCTCGAGCCTTTGGCACCGAATTGGGGCTTGCCTTCCAGATTCGAGATGACTTGCTGGGTATCTGGGGCGACGAGGTCACGACCGGCAAAAGCGCCTCGAGCGACATTTCATCGCGTAAAATGACCCTTCCTGTCGTGCTCGCTCTGGAGCATGGCAGCGCCGAGCAGCGTGCCGCCCTGGCCGCGCGCTACGCGTCAGCGCCCGAGGACCCCGACGATGATGCCGCCACCCGCGCTATTCTTAGCGAGGCCGGAGCGTATCGGCGCACTGCCGATCAGGAGGAAGAGCATTGGCGCGCCGCGCTGCGCGCCCTCGAAGCGCTCGGCCTGCAACCTCCATGGGAGGAACGCCTGCGCGTTTTTGCCAACAGTCTCGTGGGCCGCTCCGCTTGAGACTTGGTATACGGGCGCGGTTCACCGGACGGCGGCCCCGCCTCCTACGCGTGGCGCGGTCGGCATGACGCCCGCCAAGCCCCTCCGGGCGGCCTTGCTTGGCTTGGCCGTGGCCGCCGTCGGCTATCGGAGAGGCGCGCTCAGTAAATCAGGAGCCGCGGGCGCGGCCCTGATCGGCGCGCTCACCTTCGCGGCCGGTTCGTGGCGTTGGAGTGCGCCGTTGCTGGCTTTTTTTGTCGGATCAAGCGCCCTCTCACGATTAGAACGTTCGAGCAAGGGCGGTACGGCGATCGCCGCCTTCAGCGCGCGTGGCGCCCGTCGCAACCTCTCCCAGGTGCTCGCCAACGGCGGCCCCGCCGCGGTTGCCGCCGGCGCGCAACTCATCGCCCCACGCCCTGCCCTGGCCGCGGCCTTCGCGGGCGCCATCGCCGCCGCCAATGCCGATACCTGGGCGACCGAGATCGGCGCCCTCAGTCCGCACCCACCCCGCATGCTCCTGGGCGCGGAACTTGCCCCGCCGGGCACATCCGGCGCGATCACGCCGCTGGGCATGGCGGCATCGGTCTGCGGTAGCGCGCTGATCGGGGTGGTGGCCGGCCTGAGCCTGCAAGGCCCGCACCCGGTTCGCCGCGCCCTGGCCGTGACCTTCGGCGGCATGGCGGGCGCCCTAGTCGACAGCGTGGTGGGGGAAACTATGCAAGCCGGGTACTTCTGCCCGCAATGCAGTGAGCCGACCGAGCGCCGGGTGCATCACTGCGGCGCAACCACCGTGCTCAGTCGCGGCAAAGCCTGGTGCGACAACGACGTAGTCAATGCTCTCTGCACCGGCGCGGGCGCCCTGGTCGCCGCCGTGCTGAGCAAGGGCCAGGTCAAGCCGAAGCAGTAAGGGACAGGCGCGCCGCTCCCGGACTGCTTCGGCGTGAGTCCCTTCAGGAACTGCAGCGCGGCAGTGAGACG
>JAICHN010000491.1 GCA_025924845.1 Chloroflexota bacterium
CCGACAGCCCGCGCCGTACGGAGATTGCTCAGGCGCAGGCGGAACAGGCGGCCGGCATGGCGAAGGGTATTGCCAATGCCTTCGGCTTCGGCGCGGCGATCAAGAACGCCACTCAGGCCGCGAAACGCGCCTCGGAGACGGCGGCCCGCTGCCCGAACGACGGCACCATGGCCAAACCCGGTACCAAGTTCTGCCCGGAGTGCGGTACGGCGATGATTCAGCCGACCATCGCCCTCTGTCCCTCGTGCGGTACGCCCTCCCGCGGGGCGAAGTTCTGTCCCGAATGCGGCGCCGAGATCGAACGGGCTCAGCCCGCTGCCGCCCTCTGCGCGAAATGCGGCGCCGACACGCAGGGCGCCAAGTTTTGTCCCGGATGCGGCAATAAGATGGTGTAGCCGGAACTCATTCCGGCGCCGCGATCGCGGAGCAACGGCAGAATCGAGGATTGAAACAATGATCCAAACCCTGCTGCCCGCCTCCGCTCGCGGCGCTGAACGGGCATTTGGCGATGAAGTGGCCGTGGACGCCCCTGCGCCGGCCTACGATCGCCTGGCCTGGTTTCTCGGGCGCCGTCCGTAATCCGGGATGACGATTCCTCCTAAAAGGATCGGGGTAAAGAGCGCCCGCGCGGCCTAAAAATCGGGCAATATCGTAGTCCATGCCGGCCCTTGCTTGTCGGCGTCTCGTCCACTATAGTAGACGAATGACTACTACAGTGGATGAATCAAGCACCCGGATTGCCCGCCGGCTGCGCATCGAGCGCGACCTGCGGGGCTGGTCCCTCGCGGACCTGGGAGAACGCTCGGGCGTTTCCAAGGCGACGATCAGCAAGATCGAACGCGAGGAGGTGAGCCCAACCGCCGTGATCCTGGTGCGACTGGCCGGCGCTTTCGATCTGACCCTTGCGGGCCTGCTGTTGCGGGCGGAGGGCGAAGGAGAACGGCTCTCCCGCGCGGCGGAACAGCCGGTCTGGCGAGACCCTGAGACAGGCTATCTGCGCAAGCAGGTGTTCTGCCGGCCCGATCATCCCCTGGAGGTCACCGAGGTGGAGCTGCCTGCCGGTCAGCGGGTCGTGTTGCCGGCCTCGTCCTATGCGCATATCCGCCAGGCGGTTTGGGTGCGGACGGGCGGCCTCGCCATCCTGGAGGGCGGCGACCGCCACGTGCTGGAGGCCGGCGACTGTCTGGGATTCGGTCCGCCTTCCGAGGTGACCTTTGCCAACGAAACCGCCACGTCCTGCACGTATGTCGTCGTCCTCGCGCGGGGTTAGCCGTCATGTCCGAGATCACAATCGCACCCTTGACCGCCTCACCGTGGATTCGTCGCGCCCTGAGCGAGATCCTGGTCGAGGTGGTGGCGAACGGCGGCTCGGTCAGTTTCATGCACCCCCTGCCCTTAGAGGTGGCCGACGCCTTCTGGGAGGGCTCGCTGGCTGCCGCCGCACGGGGCGAACGGATTGTTCTGGGCGCTTTTGAGGAAGAAAGCCTGGTCGGGACGGTGACGCTGCTCCTCGACTGCCCGCCCAACCAACCGCACCGGGCCGAAATCGCCAAGCTGATGACCCGCGTGAGCCGGCGCGGCCGCGGCGTGGCGACCGCGCTGATGCGGGCGGCCGAGCGCCTGGCCGTCGAGCGGGCGCGCACCCTCCTGGTGCTCGACACGGCGGTCGAGGGCGGCGCCTCCACGCTGTACGAGGGGCTGGGGTTTACCCTGGCCGGCGTGATCCCGGACTATGCGTTAAAGCCGCACGGCGGGCTATCGGGGACCATGATCTATTGGAAGTTGATTGCGTGATACATTTTCAATCAAGCGGTGTAACATTAGGCATCGTTGCCCCATGTAAGGCAACACGATGCCGATAAGAGGAATATCATGCCTACCCTCACGGTCCCCGAAGCGAAACAACAAGTAACCGCCGCGAGCGCGCCGTTTATGGTAGTTGCCGCCCATGTTTTTGAACGTGTGCGGCAGGGAGAGCGCCCGCCGGCGGACGATGCATCAATCGAGACGGTGGCGCGGCTTATCCGCGCGGCCGATGCTTACGCGGATGCCATTGCTACCCAATCGAGCGACGTCCAGAGTCGTTACCATGACGAAACCGTGATGATCGCCGGACTCCGCCGCCTTGCCATGATCATCATGGCCGACATCAATCCCGATCAGGCTTGGTTCTGGACTGAAGAATGGCAGGCCGGCGAGCGAGAGATAGATGCGCGTATCGCGGCAGGCCGGACCATCCGTCATGCTTCAGCCGAGGAATTCCTTGTCTCTCTGGAGACGACGTAAACGGGTGATTTCCGGGCAAGTCGCGAGCATGCTACAGTTGAGACGACGGCATAGAGTTGACCAGTACTTCGTTGCTCACCCTCAACTGTCAGTTGCTCGGCCTAAAGGGACTTTTTGATGGATTCCGCTCCACAGCGACATCCCGATTTTGAGAACCCACCTGTAGTTGAGACGGTGTTGGGCTTGCAGTTCGCGCCTATTCCCGGCTTAACTCCGCTTCACTTTGGGCTTTTCTGGCATACTATTCGCACCGAGTTCCCAACATCGGAGATAAAGGAGCCTATCCTCGACCTGGCATCGCTTGGATCGGCCACAACAACCTTTCCCATCAGAGCCTGGTTTCATGATGCGACGAAAGTGTATCTCGTTCAGTTACAGAATGATCGGCTTATCTTGAACTGGAGGAAGAAAACCGATGAAGATGGGATTGTGTATCCGCACTATGATGTGATACGCCCAAAATTTCTTGCTATCCTGGAGCGATTCTCGGCATTTCTCGCACAGGAAGATCTCGCGCCTTTAGCGGCGATGATATGTGAGGTGACGTACATCGATCACATATCTGATTCCGACATCAAGGATGTTGCCGCACGGGGAGGCGAACTCTTTAGATATTGGGCGGGCGGCCCAACTGCTTATCTTCGAGAGGGATCTACCTCTTCTTTCAGTGTGACGGTGACTATGCCCAGCCAGATAGATTCCGTGACGCTCCATATGCAGCCTGTGCGCGATCTCTCCAGCGCGGCACCCATACAGCAATTGAGGTTTTCTGCCCTATGTCGTCCGGTGTCTAACTCAACAGATGGTATTCTCGATGCTCTTGATCGGGCACATGATCTGGAGGTGCGGGCATTTATCGAGTTTACCTCCGAGCAGCTTCAAGAGCAATGGGGAAGGAAAGACCTCCGGTGAGTGTGCTGTTCGGCCCTGCACCCGCGTATCATCAATCATCCGCCCCGCTCTTATGGGTGGCCCGAAGCGGACCCATCGCTCCGATTTCGGCCGAAACAGACAGATCCAGTATGCCGTTCTATCCTGAGAGGTCGGATGGATCCCCGAGCGGTAAGACGCAAGTTCTCGACGATACTTTGACCCTGCTTGTGGATAAACTAAGCCCCCGGTTCCAACAGGCTGCCGACACGGTATATCTACTGGGGCAGTTGGAAGCTGGTTGGGACTCTTACGGGAGCGATCCTATCCAGGAAGCTTCCATTACGAGCGCACTTCGTATTCTGTGCGCATTTGACTTGTATGGCTTACCGATCCCGCATATCTTGCCCGTCTCAGGTGGGGCTTTACAGCTTGAATGGGTTGCGGACAATAGGGTTCTCGAGATTGCGGCGCATGGCAACGGAGCCAATGAATTCTTGGCCGTTGAGGGTGGCAATTATGATTCTGCCAGGGAAGGCACCATCGACCTTCAGGACCTTCCGACGTTCCATGAGCTCGCCCGCTGGCTCACTGAAGAGTTGAGCATTGCCGAGAAGCGATGATCCCAATATCTTGGATGAAGATGATCTATGGCGACGTCTCCGTCCGGACTGGGTGATTAACGACAACGGAGCAATCCGTATATCTTCGGCAGCTTTCTGGCAAGACGGTGAGGTTGGCGAGATCTCCGTCAATGTTGCAAGATTGACCACGAAGGATAAGTTGCTTGCCAATCATCCGACCCACGAAATAGGAGCCATTGAGGCCG
>JAICHN010000492.1 GCA_025924845.1 Chloroflexota bacterium
ACCATCTTCGCCTGCACCGACACGTCGAGGGCCGAAGTCGGCTCATCCAGGATGAGCAAATCCGGCTCCGCCGCCAGGGCGCGGGCAATTGCCACCCGCTGCCGCTGCCCCCCGGACAAAGCCGCTGGGTGCCTGCCCGCGAAGGTGCCCGGCAACTCCACCAACTCCAGTAGGCGCTCGATCTCCTGCCGCGCCGCTTGACTGCGGAGCCCCCGGTGAATGCGCAGCGGTAGGGCCAGTGCTTGCCCGATGGTGCGGCGCGGATTGAGTGCCGCCGCCGGATTCTGAAACACCATCTGGAGCCGGCGCTTCTGCTCCCGTGAGCGCCGCCGCGAGGTTGGGGGCAGGGGAATGCCGTCGAATCGCACGACGCCCGATGACGGCTTATTCAGGCCGACCACGCTTCTCGCGATCGTCGATTTCCCCGACCCCGACTCGCCGACCACGCCAAGGATTTCATCTCGGCCCAGGGAAAAAGAGACGCCGTCCACGGCGCGCTTGGGCTCCCGGCTGCCTGCCGCCTTAAAGTACTGGTGTAGCCCGTGTACTTCGAGTAAGCGCGGTGCCGCCAAATCAACGGCGCGAGGCGCCGGCTGAAGCGCCACCTCAGTGCTTCCCATCGAACAGCCAGCAGGCGACCCGATGCTTGTCACCGACCGTAAAGTCGGGCGGTCGTTGCTCCTTGCAGATCGCCATGGCGTGCGGGCAACGCGGATGAAACCGGCACCCGCTGGGCGCGGCGGTATAGTTGGGAAGAGTGCCCGCGATGCCCCTGGCCATTTGCTGACCGGTCAGGCGCGGCACGCAGTTCAACAAGCCCACGGTGTAAGGATGATGGGGCGCCGCGAAGAGCGCGGCGGTGGGCGCCTCTTCCACCATCACCCCGGCATACATGACCACCACGCGGTCGGCCATGGTGCGTACCACTCCCAGGCTGTGGGTGATCAGCAGGGCGGATCGCGCCTCCTCGCGCACCAACCGCGAGAAAAGAGTGAGGATTTCGGCCTGCACGGTGACGTCCAGGGCAGTGGTCGGCTCGTCGGCCACGATGAGCCACGGCTCGGTACACAAGGCGAGGGCGATGGATACTCTTTGATTCATGCCGCCGGACAACTGAAAAGGATAGGCGCGCAGCACCCCCTCCGGGTCGTCAAGTTGCACGCGCCGGAGTAGAGACCGGGCCCGTTCGTCCAGCGCTTTCCGGCTTTCACGGCGTCCCAGGCGCTTCCCGGCCTGAGTCAAGACTTCACGCACTTGCTCGCCGATCGTGAAGAACGGATTGAGTGAGCCGACCGGGTCCTGAAACACCATATTGAAATAGGTGAGAATGGCGGCGCGGCGCGTCTGCCGCGATTGGCGGCGCAGGTCGACACCATCGAACTCGACAGTACCTTCGATCCGCGTGGTGCGGGCCGGCAGCAGATCGAGCACGGCGCGCATCAGCACCGACTTGCCGCAGCCCGTTTCGCCGACCACGCCCACCAGTTCGCCCGTACTCACGGTCAGCGATGCGCGATCCACCACGCGCGCCGTGCCCTCAAATCCCTTGAAGGTGACGGACAGATCGGTGAGGCGCAGTGTATGCGGGAGCGGTTGGATGCTCATGATACGTCCACGTCGAACATATCGCGCAGGCCATCGCCCAGCAGGTTGAAACCAAGCACGGCGAGCACGATGGCCAGGCCCGGAAACACGGTTTCCCACCAACCGCTCGGCAAATCCTGTGTGCCGGCGGCGACCATGGTGCCCAGGTCGGCCTGCGGCGGCTGCACTCCCAGGCCGAGAAAGCTCAACCCGGCTCCGATCAGGATGACGAACCCGGCATCAAGCGTCGTCTTGATCAGAATGGCCGACATGGCATTGGGCAGGATCTCGCGCAACATGATGTGCATTGAGCTTGCCCCCATCAAGCGCGCCGCATCCACATAATCTTCCTGTTTGAGCGACACGGTAATGCCGTGTACCAGCCGGGCATGCCATGTCCACCAGAGGACGCTTACCGCGATCATGGCGTTATAGAGGTTTGGAGTGAGCACGCTGGTGATTGCCATGGCCATGACCAGGGCGGGGACGGACAGGAACACGTCGGTGAAGCGCATCAATACCGCTTCCACCCAACCGCCGTAATAGCCTGCTACCAGGCCGATGAACACGCCGAGCGGCACGCCGATAATCAGAACCACCACGACCAGAGCCAGGGAAATGCGATAGCCATAAAGGATGCGGGTCAGCATATCCCGGCCCGCGTTGTCGGTACCCAGCACATGAGGCCACGAAGGTGGCGTGAGCATGTGGGCGAAGTCCACGAAGTTGCCGGCCGACGACGGGAATGGGGAAATAACCGGCGCCAGGAGGGCAATCAGAATGACGAAGACAGTGACGATCAATCCGGCTACGGCGGTAGGGTTGTGCGAGAAGCGATACCAACTTCGCCGCCAATCGGTGCGCCGTCCGGCGGTCCTGCTTACGGCATCAGCGGCAGGTACGATGGGGGAAGCCACGTCAGGCTGCTCCCTTAAGGCGGATGCGAGGGTCGAGGTAGCCGCGCAGCAGGTCCATGGCCAGATTGGCCAGCGAAAACATCAACCCGACTACCAGCACCACGCCCACGATAGCGTTGAGGTCTTTTTCCTGCATGGCGCGCAACCCATAGGCGGCGATGCCCGGCCACGAGAACACCGCCTCGATCAGGAATGCCTCACCGAACAGGGAAGCGAAGGTTAGGCCGACCACGGTGAGGGCGGGGATGAGCGCGGGCTTTAGCGCATACTTAAAGGCGATGCGCATGCGCGAGACACCGCGCAATTCCATGGCCCGTACATGCTCGCGCCGCAATACCTCTACCATGCCGGCCCGAAGCAGCCGCACCACCTGGGACAGGCCGGCGGCGGCGAGGGCGATGGAGGGCAGGATCAGATGGGTGATCGAGTTGCCGAATACCTGCCAATTGCCCTGCAGGAGCGAATCGGGGACTACCATCCCGGTTAGCGAAGTAGAAAAGTGCAAATTGGGATCGAGTTGGCCGCTAATGGGCAGGATGCCCAACCAGTAACCGCAGATCAACTGGAGACCAATCCCGATCAGGAAATCGGGCACCGCGACGCCCACCAGGGCGAGCAGGCGAGTTCCCGTATCGATCGGACTATCGCGATACACCGCGGCGAGCACCCCAAGCGGCACGCCGATGCCGACCACCAGGATCGTACTGGCGAGGACCAGCTCCAGAGTAGCGGGGAAGGTATCCGCCATGTCCTGCGCCACGCCGCGCCTGGTAAGCAGTGCCGTGCCGAAGTCGCCGTGGGTGGCGTTACCCAGATATTTGGCGTATTGCACCCAGACCGGTTGGTCCAGGCCAAAGTCGTGATCCAGCCCCTTCACCTGGGATGCCGTGGCGGTGGGACCCAGGGCGAGGCGCCCAGGATCCCCCGGCACGATGCGGGCCAGCACGAACATGACCACGGACAAGCCCAGTAGGACCAGGATGGCTTGACCAGTGCGCCGAGTCAGGAAGGAGGCGTATTCCACTCCGTGCCCGTGCTACGACTTGCTCAGATTGTAGAACTGGTATTGACCGGCGGGAACGTACTGTAGACCACTGATGCTCGGCCTCACCGCCTGCTGCCAGAGCTGGGCGAGGACAAAGACATCGGGTTGGAGCGCCACTAGACGGGCCTGAATTTCCTTGTAAATGGCATTCCGCTTCGCGTTGTCCACGGTGAGGCGCGACTCCGCGATGAGCGAGTCCACCTTGGGATCGTTCAACCACGACATGGATGCCCAGGTGCCTGCCGACTTCGAGTCGTACTGGACGAAGAACATGGCATCCGGCGACGGGTATGTAACGCCGTAGAACACCTCGGTGACGTTCGGAGTGGTGTTCGGCTTGGTTGCGATCTCCGTAATACGGTTCCAGGGCAAAGGGTTCAGGGTCACCTTGAAACCAATGCTGGACATCACGC
>JAICHN010000493.1 GCA_025924845.1 Chloroflexota bacterium
CGAACCGGCGGCTTGTGGCGGAGGCGGGGTTTCAGATCGTCAGCGCCCAGGAGGAAACGGCCGAGGAGGATGGGAAGCCGTGTACCTTCCTGTGGGTTGTGGCGCGTAAGCCTTAATCAGGTTGGTCGGATGCGCAGAATTGTGATTCGTGCGTTTGAAAACACCACACGAAGTTGGGGCATCCCACGAGGATCGAATATACCGTCCTCGCGATCTTGGGAGTCATAAACCACGATGGTCGCCCTAGTTTCGAGGAGTACTTGTCCGCGCGCGCTGCCCGAGCCCGTGGATGCGTAAAACTCGCGCACTTCGCGATCGCGAGTGGCGAAGTCAAGCGTTTGCCAGGGATGCCCAAAGACGAGCCGATCGGGGGCGACCGCCGGCAGCACATTGCTGAACGAGTACGGAGCCAAAACGATATCCCTGGATGTGCTGTGTTGGGCAAGCCATTCGAGGGCGCGGTTATGGTCGGACGTGTCGTAGAAATGGACGGCATTTCCCGGAACAAGCACCAGTAAAAGGAAAATGTAGTAGATTATTGTGCCCGAGCTTGTGAGCAAGAGCGCGCGCCGGCGCCATAGCCCAGAGAAGCGCGGTGTCATCACACCAAGCGCGAACAACATACCGGTCGCGATATTGATTCCATCGGTCAATCTGATGCTTTGCCAGAACGGCAATTGGCTGCCGACGATCGCCGACACGCACCACAGCGTGAGCAGTATCGCGAGCGGCCGGCGTGCCGGTGGTGTATGATACAGGCCCCAAAGGCCCAGCGGAAGAAGAAGCATCCATGAAAGTAGAGGTTCGATACCTGGCGGCGCTGGAATAGATTGGAAACTGCCCGTTGACCACACTCCCGTCGTAAAAAGCAATCGATAGTAGATGACAAACGGTACGCCAGGCAGAAAAATCAGGCTGGCCTGAACAGCTCCGGCAATCAGTTGCGCGATCCGCCGCGACGACGGTGACCGCCACGCCCACCAAGTCGCGAACGCCGCGAGTACGCCCAGGGTCAGCGGCAACTGAGTTGGCTCGCTCAAGCTGGTAATCAGGCATCCGATCGCCCCATAGGCGGTCGACCGCCATCGTTTGCGCGTGCCGCTCAAGCACAGGGCCTCCAACAGACCGGTTATAGCCATAATGTGACCGGCTACACCAAGGGTGTCGTGTCCGCCAAGCATGGCCCGGGCGAAGCCGCTCAATTGCGGTGAGCCCATGGTTCCAAGCGAAACCGGCGCGACATTGAACGCGGTGAGAATGGCGTCCAGACCATAGAGGCCGCTCATCCCGAGCGCGAACGCCAGGAACCAGAGGCGATCGTGGCCGGCGAACCAGGAGGAGGCGATTCGCCACACGGACGCGAACAGGACCAACCCGCAGCCGAGGTATACCAGGAACATGCTCCAGGACACGGAAAGGTGCAGTAACCGACCGAGGTGTCCACCTACAAGGTAGGCGGTATACATCAAAATTGGTGGAGGCGTCGCGACCATATAGGGGTCGTGCCAGAGCCAATCACTCTGCATGCCCATTCGTGTTGCCGCGAAATACTGCGATGTATCATCGGTGACGCTTAGCGTGCCCATGAACACGTGTCCGGCCGGCGCACCGTATACGCCCAGGATGTAAGGCAAGCCAATGGCAAAAAGAAAGCAGCATCCAAGCAGAAACGGTAGCCGCCAACCGCGCTCCCGAGAGTGAGGCGGAGTCCAGCTACTGGGGCAGGATCCGCTCAATCGCTCAACTACCATTGTGCTCAAACCGTAGCATCGCGGCGTGCGTTCCGCAATCACCAACCCGGAATCACCGCGAATAGACGCCCGTGGGCAGGGGTGCAGTGGAAGATGCTTGGCAGGCATGCTTCTTGGGAAGCGACTTGGCTGGGCAGGCGACGGAAAACGAGGGCGCGGCGTTATGAGTCAGGGAGTGAGAAGGCCCGTCCCGCGAGGGCCATCGTGCCGGGTGGGCACCACCACGTCATGACTTCCACGATGAAACGCCCGGCCAGAACAGCGGGATCCTGCTCGGCGATCCGCCGCGTCGCCGCAAGCGAGCCCGTCCTATAGAACGCCAGACCTCGCAGGGACTGGTCGGGCTGGTCCAACAGAGGGCCGTTGGTCACGACCGTCCCCGCCGCGCGCAAGGCATCGTAATAGGCCAGATGTTCGCGCTGGATGCGCCTAACCGTCGCTTCGTCGTGGGCGGGCAGGTCCGCGGGCCGCCGCAGGAGGACGAGTTCGAATGCCTCAAGATTCATGGGCTCAGTATACCGCTGAGAGATTGTTGCACCTACTCCATTACCCACATACGACCTGCAAGTTGCAAACTGTACCCACAGGAGGCACTCGTCCCTCGCACACGCACCCTCACCTGGCGCGCCGCTATCTGCTTCACAAGTCCGAACACTATGCGGTTGTGCCGTCAAGGCCGCGTCCGTATACTCTTGTCGAGCACCTTTCATGCTCGAACAGTGCCTCGCCGGCCCAAGTCGAGAACTTCACCCGTTGGTGTTCGGGCTGGGCGCGATGCTCCATCGCGTGCCATTCCAGTGAGCGATGATTGTCTCATTTGACGACGTCCCAACCGCCCACACACTCTGCTTGGAAATAGCCGCTACAGCCGAGAACGACACGATCGTGGATTGCGGGCCTAGCGGATTCTTTGTGATCTTCCATTGCTTTCCATCCCAGTGCGCAACATCGCTGTTGCTTACCGCCCAGATATCGGTGGCCGACACGGCCGAGATACCGGCTAGGTTGACGCCCTGAAAGTTGGCGATCACACTGTTTGGAACGTTCGGCACCTTTGTCTGACGCCACTGAGTGCCGTTCCACTGCGCCGCGATTGGTCCCGTTCCCGCCAGGCAGCAGTCCGCAGCGTTGTAGCTGCCGACCGCCCAGACATTGTTGCCGGAGATCACCGTCACCGCGGTCAGCTCACTTGGGACCATTGATTGTGGGGATGCCTGGCCCGTAGGGTAATGGCCGGGCGGGAAGGCGACGGTACGCCAGTTGATGCCATTCCAATGCAGCAGCAATGGCTTCATGACGTTGGGAGCGAACTCACCTACGGCCCAGACATCCTGGGCCGATACGGCTGCAACCTCAAGTAGGCTGCTGTTCGGAATGGTCGGGATCTTCACCTGATGCCACTGGGCACCGTCCCAATGCACGATCTGGGCAACCGCGACATTGCGGCTGGAGCCTGTGCCAACCGCCCAGAGGTTATTGTGTGAGATAGCGACCACGGCATGGAGATCAAAATGCTGTTGAGTATGGGTGATCGACCAACGTCGCCCGTCATAATGTATGATCACCCCTGAACCCACCGCCCACACGTCGGACGGAGAGACCGCCGCCACCGCCCTCAGCGTACTGCCCACCGCAGTGGGGGCAGGCACGGACTTCCAAGTGCGGCCATCCCAATGCTCGATCAGGGAACCAAGCACTCCCGTCGTGCCGACGTTGGTGTTGGTCCCAACCGCCCAGATATCGGTGCCGGAGAGAGCAGTGATTGCCGTGAGCATGCCACACGGACGCGGGATCCCCTGTTGCGCCGCGGTACAGTTCGGAACGGTCGTTGCGTGCGTGACTGTGGCGATACACGGCAGGATCGCCAGCGTATAGACCACAAGAGCGGCAATGATACGGCTAACCCTCACAGGTTGCTTCCGCGCTCGTTCGTCTTCGGGCTAGGCACGAGGCTCCACCGCGTGCCGTTCCAGTGGGCAATGACCGTCTCATATGCTGAGATCCCCACAGCCCAAACATTCTGTTTGGAAATAGCCGTAACAGCCGAGAGCGACACGATCGTGGAGGGTGTAGCTCGGGGATTTTCTGTGATCTTCCACTGCTTTCCGTCCCAGTGCGCGATATCTATACCGCTTACCGCCCAAATGTCGGTTGCCGACACGGCCGAGATAGCGGTAAGGTTGACGCCCTGACTATTGGCAACCAC
>JAICHN010000494.1 GCA_025924845.1 Chloroflexota bacterium
AGATCGAACGGGCGTGTCGCCTCGCACTGCTGACTGGGCAGATCGCCGTGCAGGCGGAGATCCTCGCACGTGCGGCAGCGGCGTGCCTGTGGGCGGCAGAATGGGAACTCTCGCTGGACTACAGTGAGCGCGGCCGGTATGCCGCCGCGCGGTCGGGCGACGTGGCGCGTGTCGTATTCCTGCACTTCCTACGCGGCTGCGTGCTGCTTCATAGAGGAGAATGGGCCAACGCACAGGCAATCCTGGAGCGCGGGGCGGATCTGGCCGAGAGACCAGAGGCGCGGCCGGCGGCTCACTGCCTCTGGCTGGGGTTGGGCCACCTGGCCCTCGCGCGGGGCGAACTGGACCGGGCTGCCCGCTGTCTGGAACGGGGCGCTCGCCAGGCAATATCTCACGACGATGCGCGCTTCCTGCCTTATCTCCAGGCCGGCATGGCCGAACTTGATTTGTTGGCCGCGCGCCCACGAGCGGCCCAAACGCGGTTGCGCAGGCTACTTGACCTGCCTGAGCAGCAGGAAGCCGCCGCGTACGTGCAGGTGCGGCTGGCCTGGGCACACTTCGATCTCGGCGAACTGGACGCGGCGGCGCGCGTCGCGGCGGACGCCGTGAGTCGCGCGCGGGCAGAATACCTGCCGGTCTCCGTCGTCGATGGCTTGTGGGTGCAGGCCCGCGCCTTGCTGGGGCGCGGCGACCGGTTGGAAGCCGCTTCGGTGCTGGATGAGGCCCTGGCCGCGGCACGGCGCTTACCCTATGCCGGCGGCACGATACGCATCATGGAGACGGCGGCCGACCTCTATACGAGCCTTGGCTATCCGGTGCCGGCACGGATTTACCAAGACGAGGCTCGATCGTGGCGCGATCGCCTGGACGACCCAGTCGCCGATACCGGGTGCCGGACCTACGCGGCGGAGCCGCCGGGAAACCCGCCGGCACTGTTGCAAAACCTGGCGAATCCATTGCAAAAGCCCGCGGCATCATTGCAAAACCAGGCAGCTCTATTGCAAAACGACCCGTCACCTGATGTGCCGCGGCTGACCGACGCCCAATGGGCGCGGATCTCGGCTCTCTTACCGCCGCGCGCAGGCACTGGGCGACCCCGCGCCGACGACCGCCGCACGCTGGAAGCGATCCTGTATGTGCGGCGGACCGGCTGTGCGTGGTCCGCCCTGCCGCCCACTCTTGGCGACGGCACGACGGCGTACCGTCGCCTGCGTGCCTGGCAGGCCGCCGGCCTCTGGGAGGCAATTCTGGCGCTTCTTGACGAGGCGGACGAGCCCGCGCCGCGGGCGCGGTGACACCACCACATGTGATAGCCGCCAGACCGGACGTACGGAGCGTGGGCAAGAGGTGAGGAAATGCCGGTAAGATACCGGTTCCGTGCATGGCGTTCTGCTCGGTATGCGTCTACGATGCGGCCAGACACCGGGAAGGCGCCGCCCAATGAGGCGCGGGAGCGTCGTTGTCGGCCCATTTCTTTCGTACGTCCTTTTAGCTACAGTCGGCCCTCGCGTGTCTCTATCACCGAACTCCGTAGCGCGTCTGTATCGGTAGTGTGACTGGAGCGTCGATATGGCAAAGCGTCTTGTACTGGCCTCGTTTATGGTATGTGTCCTTCTATTCCAGGGACAGCCTTCCCGCATTAGTTCGGGCGCGGCGGCACCAGGCGTGAGTGACGCCGTCGCGGCAGGGCGAACCGCGAGGTTCAGCACGAAAGCCGTAAGCGGAGCCGTGCATTCCGCGGGCCAGGTACACGCGGCGTCCACTCCCGGAACCAATTCCAACGCGCCGGCTTCCCCGTCGACCGTTTCCGCTACAAGTAGTAATACCGCGCTCGCGCCCTTCTATTCAGCCACCGGCCAGGTCAGTGACTCAATCGACGGTGTAGGCACACTCGACGACTCAGGGACCGTACGAGTCCAAAAGCCCGCGGGGGCAACGGTCCGCGCGGGCTTTCTTCTTTCGGCAAGTCTTGGGTTCAAGGCCTATCAGATCCCGAACGGCGACGTGCAACTCGACGGCAATCCCATCAGCTGGAACACATCGATCCTCAGTAGCATATCGTCGTACAATTACCTCGCTGACGTAACATCCATCGTGCAGCCGATAGTGGATGCCGCGGCACCCGGCATCGTAACCTTCACGGTGAGCGAAAATGATACAGCCGACATCGACGGAGAGATTCTGGCGGTGGTCTTTAATGATCCGAGCCAACCGGCGAACAACGCCATCTCCCTGCTCTTCGGAGCGCAGAATATCAGTGGCGATACCTTCAACCTCGCTTATCCTAACCCGGTAGACACAAGCGACCCGAACTTCCGTGCCGTCATGTACCTTGGCATCTCCTACAGCGATCAGGCGGGCGGCGATCAGCAGTACAGTATTGTGAATGTGAATGCCCAGCGCCTGACGACGTCGGCGGGTGGTGAAGATGATCAGCAAGGCCCGACCGACGATAACGGCGCCTTGCTGACCGTCGGAGGGATCGGCGACAGCACCAGCAATCCTCCCGACCCGTATGCTACACCAACCGATGCTCGATCGGACGACGAACTGTATGATCTGACGCCCTTCATAAAGAACGGCGACACGTCGATCTCCGTATTCACGCAGAATCCGTCCAATGACGATAACATCTTCTTCGCGGCGTTCCTGACCAATCCTCCGGTAAGCGTAGGATGTAACGCGCTCGCCGCGCCCACTGGCGGCAGTGTGAGTAAGCAGGCTGCGGTGACGGCGCAGGATCTTTCGGCGCGCACCGCCGACCTCGCCGATCAGGACACGGAGACCGAGCACGACACCCAGCAGTACCCCAGCGCGAGCGAACCGAATCCGCCCATCGACGTCCAGCTCTTCAACGCGCCGGTGGCCTTTCCCAATCCCATAGGTTGGAATCCGCGCGATACACTGCTGGTGCCGAGCGGCGGCCCAAGCACGGTGAGCACGGCCGACACTCCCTTTACCGCTACGGTCTCTCTGATGGCGAACGATCCATCTCTGGTCTCGTTGACCAACGAAGAGGATGTGCCCCTGGCGATTGGTGTCTCCACAATCGACGGCACCCCACCCGCCGCCGTAACCGGCACCGTGATGGCCGACTCGGTTACCTATCCCGCGGTTACTGCCTGCGAGAGCCTGACGGTGCATGCCACTGTGTCTGGGGCGGACCTGGGGATCGTGGCCGACGGCGCCGGCATCCAGGGCGCGGCCTCGCTCTCCCTCACGGCCGATCCGACCGTGAGCTACACGCAGGACGCCACGGGCGCGATCACGGTCACCGATACGATCACGCAGACTGCCATGAACGGGAACGACTACGCGGATCCGGAGGAAATGTATTTCATCGAGCAGCCGGTGGCCACCGATAGCAGCCTCGATCCGGGAGGCCTCGCCGCCACCGGCCCTATCACCATGACCCTGGGCGCGGGCTCGGCGGGGCAGCAGACCATCACCTTACAGGTCGACCCGACCTGGCTGCAAGATCCTCAGCGCGTGTTCCCCGTGCATATCGACCTACCGATCGTCACCGCGGACTCGGCGCGGCTGAGCGGCGTGGCAGGCACCCTGAATAGCTGCCGGCCGGGCACGCCGGCGCCGCAAACCGACACTGTGGTGGGCAGCGAAGGGTCCTGCGCCTACCACGGGCTGGAGTACATCGACACAAGCTCGATCCCATCGGATGCCACGATCATCTCGGCAACGCTGCATCTCTATACATCGGACAGCACCGGCATGACGGGCATCACGGTGTATCCCAACGATCAATCGCCGGGTGATGATCCGCTGTTCGCCTGGCTGCCCCCAACCTGGAACAGTGCGCCGCCCATCGCCGCGGGGGCGAGCGGCATCGCGCAGACTACGAGCGACGGCAATTGGCAAAGCTGGGACATCACCAGCATCGTGCAAGAGCAAGGCTGGGCAGCCGATCCCACTACCAACAACGGCCTGACCTTGAC
>JAICHN010000495.1 GCA_025924845.1 Chloroflexota bacterium
GCCGGCAACGGCTCGCTTTCCTAGCCATGAGAACCTGAGTGCTGCCGTCTTTGGGGAGTGGGAGGTGACCAGCGATGTGACAGGGAACCGCTACATGATTACCGTGCAATCGGCGCGTGCCGCCGCGCACGCCTACGGTTACTGAGCAACACTACGGAGAAGGCACATGCGTACGATAATCGTGCCGCTGGATGGTTCCCAGGTTGCCGAAGGAGCACTGTCACCCGCGCGATCCCTTGCCGAGGCGACCCAGGCAGAGCTGGTCCTGGTGCAGGGGATTCGGTTCGATGTCACATCGCGCCAGGCGGAGATAGACGGTCACGCGGTGCTCAGTGAGGCGCAACAGTATTTGCAGACTGTCTGCCGCCGTCTTCAGGGAGACGGGATCACGGCGCGGAGTGAGGTGCTGCCCGGAAGCCCCGAGCAGGCTATCCTCTTCGCGGCGCACGTTCATCATGCGGATCTCATCGTCATGACTACGCGAGGGCGCTCCGCGTTGCGTCACGCCCTGGTGGGCTCCGTAACCGAAGCGGTGCTGCGCCACGGTGAGTGCCCGGTGTTGATCGCCCATTCGGGCAACGGGCCGGCCACCGAGGGCCGGATCACGGAACGAATTCTCGTGCCGCTCGACGGGTCATCACTCTCCGAGGCCGCTCTCGCCTACGTGGCGAGTGAGCAACTCGCCGCCGAGGGACGAGTAACCTTGCTCCGCGTAATCGAGCAGCCGACCCTCTACGGCGCAACGCTTGTCACCGCTTATGCGTCCGCCGAATTCTTTGCCTCTATTGATGAGCAGACCGCAAAGGAGCGCCGGGAGGCGGAGGAATACCTGTCCGCGCTGGGTGAGCGCTATCTGCGGGGCATGGCGTGGGACAAGGAGGTGATCGTCGGCTACCCATCGGCGGATATCGTGCGATACGCCACGCAAGTGCATGCCGGCCTGATCGTGATGGCTACCGAGGGTCGCCATGGTTTCGAGCGGCTGCTCTACGGGAGTGTGGCGGGCCGCGTCCTGCGCCACGCGCCGCTGCCGGTGCTCGTGGTGCATGACGTGAATGCGCGCTGAACTCGGGCAGCGAGGGACATGTCTATGAAACAGGGAACCGCCGTCATCGCTTAGGCGTGTGCCGGGGCCGTGATGCCGGTCCTCAGTATCGTGGCAAGACCTCAACATTCAGGGGATATACACTCTGATCCGTCACGAGTCCATACGTGTTCCCATTGCCCTGGAGTTGATCTTATGCCCGACCAGCCGCAAACCTGGCACTACGGCCTGATGGCCCAGTGGTGGTCCGAGTTCAACCTCGATGGGCCGGAAATTGCCTACTTCCAGCAGTTTATCGAAGGCGATGGACAACCGGCGCTCGATGTGGCCTGTGGCACCGGACGGCTGCTTCTGCCCTATCTGCGCGCCGAGTTGGATGTGGAAGGATGTGATATCTCACCGGACATGCTTGCTCGCTGTCGTGACCAGGCCGCGCGCGAAGGGTTGGCGCCCCGGTTGCATACACAGGCTATGCACGAACTCGATCTGCCCCACAGGTACAGGACGATCATCGTCTGTGGGGGCTTCGGGATTGGGGGAAAGCGTGCCTGGGATCTTGAGGCGCTTCGGCGGTTGTATCGGCATCTGGAGCCCGGCGGCCTACTCGTGCTCGATAATGAAGTGCCGTACGCAAACGCCGAGTTCTGGCGATACTGGCTGAGTGCGAATCGCCGGGAGTTACCGCGTGCGTGGCCCGCGATGGGAGAGCGCAGACAGACAAGGGATGGATCGGAGCTGGAGTTACGCACGCGGGTAACCGAGCTTGATCCGCTCGAGCAGTGCTTGACCCTGCAGTTGCGTATAGGTCTATGGCGCGACGGGCGTCTGGCGGCCGAAGAGGAATACACCTTGAAGGAGATCCTATACTTCAAGTATGAGATCCTCGACATGTTGGAGCGGGCAGGCTTCACGAACATCGCGGTGCAGGCCGGCTATACCGGGGCTCCGCCAACGCCCAAGGATGAGTTCCTGGTGTTCATTGCCCGGAAGTAATGCGCCTCGCAGCCCGTCAGTCGCGAAATTCCGGCGGCACGGCTGCGTAGTATGGTACATGTTTCGCGCACAAGGCGTAGCGGAAATGGTGATCACGTTGACGGCAAAGGCCGCAATGGTGGCAAGCGCACGCGCCCGCGCCCAACGGGCCGGGTCGCCGGGCGGGCGCGCTGCCGTATAGAGTCCGAGCCCCACGTAGGCCAGGACCGGCGCAAGCCAGTCGTTGGCACTGAAGCCCTGCAGTCCATCCGTGTTCAACTGGGGCAGATTGGCCGACAGCCGCCAGAACAGCACCGCGCCGCCGGTGATCAGCGCCGCCAGCCCACTGTCGAGCCGTGCCTGGGCACCCAGCCGCCAGTACACCAGCGGGAGGCTGACCACCGCCGTCACGACCGCAGTCAGCGCGATATGGGCGGTCGTGAACACGGACGCCACCGCAAGCAGGGCATAGGACATCATGCAGGGTCTCCTCGCTTTCCCGGTCCAGTCGGCCGATGGGGGATCCACGTGTGAGTTGGCGTCTTCACCTCCCTACTTGCTATCGGTCTTGCGGTCTGTTCCTCGATCGGCACACCGCGGAACAACCGCCACAACGCCAGGTCGTACACCGCCTTGATCCCACCCGCGAGCACGAAGGGAATACCATAGGTCAGCAACGACCCCTGGAGCAGCAACCCGGCGAACACCGGACTGGTGGCCGAGCCGGCGCTGCGGGCCAGTGAGGTGACGCTCGCCGCCGCCGTTCGCTCCTCCGGCGCCACCAGCGCCATGGTGTAGGCCTGCCGGGTCGGCACATCCATCTGTGAGAGGGTCTGGCGCAGGAGCAGCATTGCCGCCGCCAGGGGAAAGGTCGGCATCAGCGGCACCAGCATCAGCAGGATATTGGAGGGCAGGTGCGTGAAGACCATGGTGTTGAGCAGGCCGAAGCGCCGGGCCAGTGGGGCGGCCGCCAGCAACGAGAGTGCGGAAATGACGTTGGCGCCGAAATAGAGCGCCGCCAAAGGCGCGAGCGGCACACCGAAGCGCAGATGAAAGCAATTGTCTTCGCGGTCAAGCGGCAGCGGGGGCGGCCCAGGGGATGTTCTGACGCAGGATAGCGTTGAGGATCAGGAGGAGTTTATGCAGACAGGCGACCAAGGCGACCTTCTTGGGCTTGCCAGCGGCGCACAGCTTGGTGTAGAAGGCGCGGATGATCGGTTTGTCGCGGGTAGGGACCAGCGTAGCCATGTAGTGGGTGCGGCGCACCCGCGCCCGGCCGCCCCAGACGATACGCCGGCCGCGCAAGGTGCCACTGTCGCAGGCCAGCGGGGCGACGCCGCCCAGGGCGGCAAGGGCCTTGCGGTCGAGGGTGCCCAGCTCGGGCAGGTCGGCCAGCAGGGTCAGGGCGGTCGTGGGGCCGATGCCCGGGACGCTGCGCAGCAGGTTCTCTCGCTCACGCCAGACGGGGCTGGCCTGCACCGCCTCGCGCAACTGGCCATCCACGTCGGCCAGTTCCGCCTCCAGCCAGTGGATGTGGCTGCGGATGCGCACCTGGATGGGGGGCAAGGCGGTCTGGAAGCGCTGGCGCTCGGCCGTGATCATCGCCACCACCTGCTGTCGGCGGGCCAGCAACGCACTCAACTGCTGGGCCTGGGGGTCGGGCACCGGCCGGGGGATGGGCCGCACTACGTCGGCGAAGCGGGCCAGCACCTGCGCATCAAGGGCGTCGGTCTTGGCCAACTGCCCCACTGCCTGAGCGAAGCGCCGGACTTGGCGGGGGTTGACCACCGCGACCGGGATCCCAGACGCCGCCAGGGCAGCGACGAGCCCGACTTCCCGCCCGCCGGTGGCCTCGAGCACCACCAGAGTGGGGGTCAGCGCCGCCAGGCGGCTCACCAGGGCGGCGATGCCCAGCCCA
>JAICHN010000496.1 GCA_025924845.1 Chloroflexota bacterium
AGCCGGACCATCTGGGCCCATCCTAAGCTGGAAGAGCGGGGCATCCGGCACCCCGCCCCGATTGACTGGTTGGGCAATCATACCTTCGCGGCCGGTCTCCTCCAGGTGCTGGATGGCATTGCATAGGGCATTGAGCCGACAGGCTCCCACGCCATGAGGCGGCCCAGCCCCGCGCGCCGTGGCCGCTTCGTAGCCGGGGCAAAATCAGCGGTGCCGGCCCAGGTCTAAAGGCGACCGTATTGTGGTCGTGGGCACACTGTCCTATACTGCAACGAGCAGTAGGCCCTGCATTGTGGGTCAAGTTTTTTGGGGAAGTAGAGGCATGCTCCACCGTCGTCCATTGGCGCACGCCGCCGCGGGCCCGCAGCAGCGGATTCAGTTCACTGAGAACGGATCCGGCTAGCCGCGCCCATCAACCGCTACTGCTTACCGCCGGATCGTCGTCGATCCGGCGGTTTTTTTGTAAAGACTTGATGGAGGCAGAGGCATTATGGATCCAACATGGTTCGTTCGGGGCATGATCATCGGCTTCTCCATCGCCGCGCCGGTCGGTCCAATCGGCGTATTGTGTATCCGGCGCACTCTGGCCGATGGGCGCGGTGTGGGACTGGCGACCGGCCTGGGGGCGGCAACGGCGGACGCCACGTACGGCGCGGTTGCAGGGTTCGGCCTTACGATCATCTCCGGCTTGCTGCTGGGTGCTCAGACTTGGATTCGCCTGGCCGGCGGTCTCTTCCTGATCTATCTCGGTACGAAAACCTTTGTCGACACGCCGGCGGATAAGCCTGCCCAGGCGGAAGGGCGTACATTGCTTCGCGCCTACAGCTCCGCCGTGGCGCTCACTCTGACCAATCCGTCAACTATCCTATCGTTCGTGGCGATTTTTGCCGGGCTCGGCGCGGGCATGGGCGCCCACGCAGGCGAGGGAGCGGCGCTGCTTGTCCTCGGCGTGTGGAGCGGATCGGCGCTGTGGTGGCTCATTCTGAGCAGTACATTTGCCGTGCTCCGCGCGAAAATCACCGCTGCCCAACTGCGTTGGGTCAACCGGTGTTCGGGAACGATCCTGATCGGCTTCGGCCTGGTTGCATTGGCCGCGGCGACGTTCGCTTAGTTGGAAGGCCTGCCGTCGGGGCCAAGGTGGTGACCGTAGATGCCCTGCTTACCCCGCGGAAGGGTGACGGCCGCCTTTTGCCACGCCGGCCCAGGCTAGTCCGATTTTTGGTCTCGTACCATCCTTCGGCTGATGTACGCCAACGACGATCGCGCCAAGATCAAGGGGGTGCCGTCGTCCCTGGCGCCTGCGGGAAGCGGCGGATCTTAGCTGCCGCGGCGACGAGAGCCCGCGTTGCCCGGCGACAAGCGATGGCGAGGTGCGTCGTAATGTGGCAAGCATGAGAGGGCGGGGGCGGCATTGAGACATGGTCGTTGGATAAAGATAGCAGCGCCTGTCGCGGCAATAGTAATTCTGCTGGCTGTGATTTCGTTCCCCCGATCCGTGCCTGCCACCCAGGGCAGTACGCCGGCCCCGAATTTCACCTTGCCTGCCGTAACCGGCACATCCGGCACGCTGGCGTTGGATTCCCTGCATGGGCATCCTGTGCTACTTAACTTCTTCAACAGTGACTGCATCCCCTGTATACAGGAAATGCCCCTGTTGCGCCGGACAGCCGCGCGTTACAAGAAGCAGGGGCTGGTCATCGTCGGCGTGGCCACCGGCGGCGACTCGCGAGCAAGCGCGCTACGCTTCGCCAAGCACCAACAGCTCGACTTCCCGGTGGTGGTCGATGAACATCAGGCTGTTGCCTGGCGCTACCAGGTGGTAGGCTGGCCGACCAGCTTCTTCCTCGACGCGGCGGGACACTTGCGCGGCCAACTCGCCGGCCCGCTCGACACCACCAGCCTACGTGATGGACTGGCGGCGGCGGGAGCGCTGACCTGTAGTACCTGTCAACCGCTGGCGCCGACCCCCGTCCCCACGCCAAGCGCCGGCGGTCTCAGCGCCGACTCCGTCTTTACCGCCGACACGCCCGCCAAGCCGTTCTCTCTGCGCGACCAGCAAGGACAGATCGTCAGTTTGCAGTCGTTGCGCGGCAAAGTGGTGGCCCTGACCTTCGTCAGCGCCATCTGCACGGCGGAGTGCCCGCTGATCGGGCGCGCCCTTGGTCAGGTGGCGCAAGATCTTGGGAAGGATGCCAAACACCTGGCGATCGTAGCGATTAGCGTGGCGCCCGATGCGGATTCAGCGGCGGCAATCCGCCATTTCGCCAAGCTCTCAGGCTGGAAGAGCGGCGAATACTATTACCTCTCGGCGCCGCACAAAGTGCTCGCGGCGGTATGGGCCGCCTATGGCATCTGGGTTGGGCCGTATGTTAAGGGCCAGGATCCGGAGCATACGCCAGCGGTCTATCTGATCGATCCTCAAGGACGGATGCGCGCCTATTATGATGTCCCGTTCCTGGCGCCTCGCGTTGCCTCCTCGGTACGCGCCTTGCTGCTCACCTGAGCGCCGAATCCTCCCGGCAGCCGAACGCTTGCGGTCGATGAGGGCGGCACGGAGCTGCGGGCCACGCCCCATAGGAGCGGGCAGGACTTGAGGGAAGCGGGGGACCGCAGTCCCCTGATAGGGACGAGGCGGCAAGCCCGGGACTGCGGTCCCCTGGTAGGAACGAGGGCGACTGCGGTCGCGAGGGCGATACGCTGGGAGGGTGATGCACTGGGCCACACCCGGCCGCAGCCGTTCGTCCCTACCTCGCGACCGCAGTCGCGGGTTCCCGAGATACGATCCGCTCGTCCCTACCTTGCATCACCTGGAGGGTCCCTGGTTGCAGTTCGGTTGATCCCTAATACAGGCCGCCCAGGTGACAGACCAGCATGATCGCCAGGATGTGAAGTATGCCGAAAGCAAACAGGAATATGGGAAGGCCGATCAGCATGAAGCGCGGCACCGGTTCCCTATTTCCACCATTCGGCCACTCACGCCAGTGCGGATCGTTGGGCGGCGGTTCGTCGGCGTCACGATAAAACGCGGGCGGCACGTCCGCCGGCGGGTCGCGTGCCTCCCAGATGTCGACTTCGGACGTGAATCGGCTATCTTCCGCCGGACTGATGAGCGTCTCAAGCTGTGCCATCCGTATCCTCGCACCTTCCTATTTTTGGCCGGGCGTCACAACAGAGGGTTGTCCTCCTGAGGTCACCTTGAACACATCCCACATGCCGGCTACCGCGTGCCCCGGCACGGCGCACACCAGGGCATAGGTTCCTGCCTTGTTCGCCACGAAGGAGAACTGATCCGTTTGCCCCTTGACGATGCCGCCGGTCGGATCGGTCGAGGCGGCACCGGGGAAGGCGAGCGGGAAGTTGGTGGTGAGGTTCTTATCGGCATTCGGCGTGAAGACGGCACTGTGGGGGAGCGTCCCCTGATTACTAAACTTGACCGTGACATGGTAGCCCTGAGGCACGCTGATCACCATCTCGCCCTTGCCGAAGCCGTTGAAATTGAAGCCGGCAATGGCGTTGTTGTAGCCGGCGATCAGGGTGAGAGTCGCGGTATGCTTCGCGGCGTCCCAGGCGATCCAACGTTGGGCGCCCTTCCCAGTCGGAGGCGTCGCTGCCGGTCGCGCCTGGCCGCCCAGGCCGAACTTGTTATAGACCGTGCGCGATTGCAAGAACGCCACCAAGTCGCTCAACTCCGTCGGCGAAAGAATGCGCGCGAAAGAGGGCATGTTATCGCCGCCGTTCATGATCCGGATAATCATGTCCGCCGAGGTCAGACGGTTGCCCACGTTCGTGAGATCCGGCCCACGAAGTCCGCCATAGCCGCCGACCGAGTGGCAATCCTCGCAACCTGCCGTGTGGAACAGCATGGCGCCGCTATGCACCGGCCCACTGGTCGCTCCGATCACCTTGGTCGGGAGCGGCGCCGCGTCGACG
>JAICHN010000497.1 GCA_025924845.1 Chloroflexota bacterium
AGGCGGAGTAGGCGTCGCACTTGGCGCCGGCACATTGGCTACAGCGATCGTGGAGGCAGTCGGCGCCGGCTCGGCAGTGTGCTTGCGTGGCCGATCGGTGGCGGTCGGCGGCGCGACCGTGGCGGTCGCGCTGGGCTGGAGCGGCGGTTGGGGAAGCGTGATCGTGCTTGCGGGCGACCTCGCGGGCCCAGTTGGCGATACGGTGTAGCGGACGTAGGTAGCGGTAGATCTCGGCCGTGACGGCACGGCGGTCGGCCGCGCGGTGGTGCTCGCGGTTGGCTTGGGCAGTTGCGCCAGGTTCGACCGCGTGCTGTTCTGGTGCCGCATGTTGCTGAAGACAAATACAAGGGCGACCGAAGCGGCGCTTGCCAGCGCCACTGAGATGGCAGCCTGACGGGCCCGTCGCCACCAACTTGGTTCGGCGATCGGCACGGGGAATTGGACCACATTGTCGGAGTGCCGCTCGAGCAATTCGGCCTTTAGGCGGGCGCGAAATGCCGGGTCGGGCGTCTCGGCGCCAAGCGCTTCGGGGAGCATCGCGGCAAGGCGCAGCAGCGGATCCGATCCTTCGGGGGGCAGCGCACCGTCCCCATCGAGGAGCCTATCCACCTGGTCGGCAAATTGGTCTGACTGGTCCGACATCGGGGTGGCGCTACTCCTCGCCCGCTACAAGCCGCCGGTGCAGGCCGGCCAGGGCGCGATGGAGCAGGGCTTTTACGGCTCCTTCGCTACGCTGCATGATTCGGGCAATCTCCTTGTTTCGTAGCTCCTGGCCGAAGCGGAGGAGTACCACTTGCTGTTGGTCGTCCGGCAACATGCGTACCGCTGCCAGCACGTCCGTTCTCCGTTCCAGGGTAGTAAGCGAGAGTTCGGGTCCCGGCTCGTGGTCCAGAACCAGTTCAAGGTCTTCCTCGCCGCCCATAACCGGCTCACGCCGGTAACGAGCGGCCACGACATTGCTCGCGATACGATAGAGCCAGGCCGAGAAGGCGACACCACGCCATTCGTAGCCGTGAATGTTTTCCAATGCCTTGTGAAACGTCTCGGAGACAACATCCTCCGTAATGGTTCGATTCCCGGTTCGCTGATAGGCGTAAGCATAGATCGCATCGACATAACGTTCATAGAGGGCGCCAAAAGCGACCGGATTTGAACGTGCTGCCTCGACGAGACTTCGTTCCGCTTCGAGTTGTTGCGGCGACGGTCGCAGGTTTAAGCCCTCCGCGCCGGCTGCCGTGTACGCACCCCATACATACAATGCGCCGACGTTACATTAGATACGGGCACGGACAAAACCGGCCCGTGCGGTTGGGGCGGGATCGATCGCGTTACGCGGAAATGCTTTGACGGGCATCCGAGCCCGCGGTATGCTACAAGCCTGTGTGCGGGCGATCTGGTGTCCGGCGCGTTCTTGATCAGGGAGGAACTTAGGGCACTATGCGTACCGTGATCACCATTGTGCTCAGTGGGCTCATCGCATACGGGTTGGCCCTCTGGTTTAGTCTGGTGATCTGGACATTCAACGATGTTCGGGCCCGTTCGCAGAATATCGTCACCCAGTTGCTGGGTACCTCCATCGTGTTGCTCTTCAACCTGTTCGGGCTGCTCCTATATTACATCATCCGCCCTAAACAAACGCTGGCCGAAGTATACGAAAAGTCACTCGAGGAAGAAACGCTGCTCCAGGAGATCGAGAATCGTCATCTCTGCCCGAATTGCAGCCAGCGCATCCAGGACGACTTCCAGCTCTGCCCGTCGTGCTTCACCAAGCTGCGTCGCCAGTGCCACTTCTGCAGCCATCTCCTGGCCCCCGATTGGACCCTGTGCCCCTATTGTGGTCGCTGATTGGAAGCGCTGGACAGAAGGTCATCCCGCCTTGCGCCGGGCCCTGGATCGCGATAGCGCGGATCCGCCCCCCAGCCGGGACGGGGCAAGGGACATATTGCGGGTCACGGGGCGCCCCCAGGTATACGGAAGGACGCTGAGCGTTCGCGTGACGATCGCCGCCGGCCGGGCAGGCATCTATTGCTCGCGGCATGAAGCAGACCATCGCGCCCACGGTGCAACTCGCGATTGGGGCTGACCTCGTGGCGCGGCAAGCCGGCGAGAGGTGAAGCCAACGCCGCCCAAACAAGGCGCGTCCGGTTGAACTGTCTTTGATGCCGCGCCCTTGACGGAGAGAGCCGGCACCTTTGACGTTCCCCTGCCGGGGAAGGTATGCTGCGTCTCGTTGGATGTTCCACATTGAGCGAGAGAGGCCGCCTGCCGATCATGCATCACGCGCGCCGCTTGCCGGGATTGCGCCCGTTATTTTCATGGGCGATGGACGTCCAAGTGCGCCGGGATGCCTGAGTACCGGCTCACCGTGCGCGAATGGCCCGCCCACGAGCAGCCGCGCGAAAAGCTTCAGTTTGCCGGTGCCGGGGCGCTGTCCAACGCCGAGTTGATCGCCATTCTGCTGCGCGTAGGCAGCGAGGGCGAGGATGTCGTGGCACTGTCTCAGCGGTTGCTCGTGGAGCAGCGCGGCTTAGGCGGCTTGCAGCGGGCTATCTTCGCCGATATCGCGGCGGTACGCGGCATGGGCGCTGCCAAGACGTGCGCCCTCAAAGCCGCCCTTGAACTGGGAAAGCGCCTAATGATCGAGGACGCCCACATGCCGTCCATTCGTTCGCCGCAAGACGTCGCCAATCTACTGATGCTTGAAATGGGAAGCCTCGAGCAGGAGTGTTTACGCACTGTACTCTTGAATACCAAAAATATGGTGCTGGCCATCCCGACCATCTATCAAGGGTCGGTGAACAGTGCCGGCTTGCGGGTGGGCGAATTATTCCGCGAGGCGGTGCGCCATAACGCGACCGCCATGATCATCGTGCATAATCATCCGAGCGGCGACCCCAGCCCCAGCCCCGAGGACGTGACGGTCACGCGCGCGCTCGTCGATGCCGGCAAGCTAATGGACATCGAGGTGCTGGATCACTTGGTGATCGGCCGGCAGCGCTTCGTGAGCCTGAAGGAGCGCGGGCTGGGGTTCGCGTAGCCCAGTTCAAGCCTACGAGCCGACGGAAAAGCTCTTATTTCCGTCGGCTTTGCCGTTGACGAGTAACTTCATCTTGTATGTCCCATCCGGGAACTGGGGAGTGTAATAGAAGTAGTTGACGAAATAGCCGTTCTTGTAACTCAGCTTGTGTACGTTTCCGGTGATGAAGACGTTACCGGAGCTGTCGTAAATGATGATCTGGAACTTGCTTACCTTCGGCTTGGCACCTGAGTAATCGAGGAAGTACCCCACATCCTTCGTACCGGAGGCGAAAGCCTTCATCGGCGAAGGCAAATCATTATGGTTCGACATCCACTTGTCATAACCCTTCTTTGAGGTTGGATAGAATTTATTTATCTTCAGAGATGCGGCCTGGGTGACCGCTGGTTGGGCCGCCGAAAACAGCCCGGCGAGAAGAAGCATGACCAACGTGCTGAAGACACCTCTTCTGAGTTTGCTTGACCACCGCATTGCCTGCGTTCCTTTCCATTCTTCCGTCAACCAGCTGACTGTACCTGACGTCCATACACGCGCCTCGGCCGTGCCCGAGAAGCCCTTCGCCAACATTGACGCTAAGATATTCTCCGTTGTCAAGGCCACCGTTTGGGGGGTGGACGGTCCTGGTTCGAGGGCACAAATAAACCTCCTCATAAGTCAATGGTACGCACGAGCCGCTCGCTCTAGTCGGTCCCCACTCTACTCATTGCCCGTATCTCGGGCGTATCACGGGCGGATCACGGGCAGGACATTCATTCTTACCCTTCCTGGTGATGCCGGATCGACTATTCTGGGGGCCGTTGTTGTCTTTGTCTATGCGGAACGGCTGCTCACGACAGATGATGACGACGCCTACTTTCCCGGACCACCGGATTTGGCGGTGAAGAT
>JAICHN010000498.1 GCA_025924845.1 Chloroflexota bacterium
ACGGTGGTGGACATGGCCGAGGACGACTGGGACCGCGTAATCGCCGTGAACCTCCGCGGCGTGTACCTGATGTCCCGGTTCTGCATTCCCTCCATGGTAGAGCGCGGCGGCGGTTCAGTGGTCCACGTGGCCAGCGTGCAGGCATTTACCTGTCTGCCCCGTTCAGCCGCTTACGTAGCAACGAAGGGCGCCGTGGTAGCGCTCACCCGCGCCATGGCTCTGGACCATGCGCACGAGAAGGTGCGGGTCAACTGCGTCTGTCCAGGGTCGATCGAGACGCCGTTGCTCAGGCACGCGGCGGAACAGGAGGCGAATCCTGAAGCCATGTTCGCGGAGTGGGCAAGCAAGCATCCGATTGGGAGGATCGGCAAACCGGAGGAAGTAGCCCAGGTCATCCTGTTTCTGGCCGGCGACCAATCCTCGTTTGTCACCGGGGCGCCGTATCTGGTAGATGGCGCGCTGTCCGCCGCCGCCTGGTGGTGAGGGTGCAGAGATGACCGTCGATCTGACTGCTATCCCGATCGTCGATGAACATTGCCATGGCCTGTACCGGAATCATCATCCGACCATGGTAAGGGAGTGGCGGCCAAATTTCACCGAGTCGTCCGAACCCGCCATGCGGACCAGCCACGTAGCCGACACCCTTTACTATCGCCGTCTCGTCCGCGAATTTGCCCGCTTCCTGGACTGTGAGCCTACCGATGAGGCGGTGATCGAGGCCCGGGCGGCGTACGATCCGGATCGCCTGGCAGGTATATTGCTGCGGGCCGCCAACATTGAAACGCTCTGTATCGATCGCGGCTTTCCACCCAAAGGCAACACGGCGCCTGATGAAATCCTGCTCGGCAACTCCGGTATCCACATCGCCCCGATCCTCCGCTTGGAGGTTCTGCTGCAGGAGTTAATTCCTACCTGCCCAGACCTGGAAGCGTTGGATGAGGCATTTCGCGAGGCGCTGCGCGATGTGCGGGGCCAGGGCTACGTGGCGCTGAAGTCCATCGCCGCTTACCGCACCGGCCTGCACATTGAAGAATGGGACCGGGCCGACGCCGTCGCCTCGTTCCGTCAAGCCCGGCAAGAGGCAGAAGAACAGGGCACGCTGCGTGTCGCGCACAAGCCGTTATTGGACACCATGTTGCACGCAGCCTTCGCGGAGGCCGCCGCGCAAGAGTTGCCGGTCCAGTTTCACACAGGCTATGGCGACAGCGATTGCGATATGCTGCTGGCCAATCCATTCCATTTGCGTGCCGTGCTCGAACGCCGGGACTATCGCGGCATGAGAGTCGTGTTGTTGCATGAATGCTACCCGTACACGCAGGAGGGTGCCTTTCTGGCCGCCATTTATGGAAACGTTTACCTCGATCTGTCCTACGGCATCCCTCTGTTGAGCTACGGCGAGATGCTGCATTGCACCAGGCAAGCTCTAGGCACGGCGCCTTACTCGAAACTGTTGTACAGCTCCGATGGAGTCGGTCTGCCCGAGATCCACTGGGCGAGTGCGTTACACGGTCGGCGCATTCTGGGCGAAGCCCTGGGCGAGGTGATCGCTCACGACGAGTTGTCCACGGACGAGGCCATAGCGGCGGGATCGGCGATTCTGCGCGACAACGCGCGTCGGTTGTACGGTCTGGATTGAGCAGGGCCGGAAGGATTACCCTCGGCTCTCCTCCACCAATTCAATAAGAGCACGACCGGTTGACCGGGGGTGGAGGAAGGCCACGAGCCGTCCGCCCGCCCCCCGACGCGGCGCCAAGTCGACCAACTCCATCCCGGCGGCGCTGCACTCAGCCAGTGCCGCTGCCAGATCGGCTACGCGATAGGCGACATGGTGGATGCCGGCGCCGCGGTCAGCCAAAAACTTTCCCACCGGACTGTCGGCGCGGGTCGGGGCCAGGAGTTCGACATGCTGGTCGCCGCAGGCCAGAAGCACTACCTCCACCCCCTGATCCTCAAGCATCTCACGGGAGACAACTTGGAGCCTGAGCACCCCCTCGTAGAGAGCAAGGCTATCAGCAAGCGACGGGGTCGCGATGCCGACATGATCGATGGCCCGGAGATCTAACACTTGGGCAGGAACCGATTGCTGTACATGCTATTCACCTGACCGGTTTTGGTTATCTGGTGCTGCGTAAGGAGGATGGCCTGGGTGGCGGTCCATTGGGCGGGATTGTTGCAGCCTAGGGCGTGGGTTTGATAGGGCATCCAGTATTTGATCGCCTCTTGCAGCACCGCGAATTGGTATTTCACCTGGCTTGCCGCCAGGCTGGGCATATAGCGGCGCGCGATTGCGAAGGCCGCCTTGGGATCGGCGATGGTATCGCGAAGGCCGTGCAAACTCGCGGCAACAAATCTCGCCACCACGGCCCGATGTTCGGCGATCATCGATTGGCTGGTAATCACGCCCGGCCCCGCCAAATTGGCGTTGGCGGCGATCGGAAGGGTGGTCACCGCGTAGCCTTGCTCCTTTAACTGAATTGGTTCATTCATAGCGTAACCAACCGCGGCATCCACGCGTTTGCGGGCCACGGCGGCCACCTGGGCGTAGCCGATAGCCTCAATCTTAACGTCATGAGTACCAAGGTGGGCGGCGGCAAGCGCGGCGAGAAGGCCGGTATAGGAGGCGCCATATAAGCCTGGGATGCCGATCGTCTTTCCCTTCAAATCCGCGAAGGTATGGATGCCGCTGGACTTCAAGGCGAAAATTACCACGGGAAAGCGCTGATATTGAGCGAACACCGACACCACGGGTAGTCCCCGCGCCGCTCCTACGATCACCTGGTCGGCCTCGGCGTTACCAAAGGCCACCGATCCGGTGCCCACCACCTTGATCACATCGCTGGTGAGCGTGTAGTCGTAATGTAGACTCAAGCCCGCCGCCTTATAGTAGCCCCGGGCGTCCGCCACATAGAAGGGCGTGAACTGTACATTGGGTACGTAGCCCATCGAGATGGTCACCTTCTCCAGGCCGGTGACGTGCGCGGCGGATGCCTGCCCCGTCGCAGGCCAGGATCCCACCGCGAGCAGTGCCGGCAGAGCCGCTGCCGCCAGACCGTATCTGCTTATCCTTGCCATCTGTGTACGATTCCTTCCCACATGCTGACGAACGAATACAAGGTGATGCCGATCACGCCAAGGGCGAGTAAGGTAGCAAACAGCGCCGGGGTATCCAGATTTTCCTGATAGTAGTTGAGGAGAAATCCCAGGCCCGCGCCGGCGCCGAGAAACTCACCGACCACCGCTCCGGTGAGCGACAGCGTGAAACCTAGCTTGATGCCGCCCAGCAGCACCGGCGCGGCCAACGGCAATTCGACCAGGAAGACACGCTCCCACCAGTACGCACCGAATACACGTGCTACTTCATGGTACTCCTTGCCGACGCCCCGAATCCCGGTGGTCGTGTTTACCAACAGCGGGAAGACCACCACGAGGGCGCTCGCCGCGATCTTGGGCATCATGCCGTTGCTGAGCCACAGATAGAGGAGCGGCGCCAGCGCGATGATCGGCACCGCCTGGCTGGCGGCGATGATTGGCGCCGTCAACCGCCCCAACCACGGTACATGCGCGATGAGGTAGCCCAGGGGAAGGGCAATGACCAGGGCGATAGCGAAGCCGATGCCCGCTTCCTGCAGCGTCACCCAGGAGTTGGTGATCAGCGTGCCGTCGGCCAGCATGTCTCTGGTCCGCTCGAGCACCACGCCGGGGCGGGGCAGCACGAACTCCTGATAACGGCCGAGCCGGGCGATCCCTTCCCAGCCGAGCAGCACAAGCGCGGCGGTGAGGGCGGGAGAGCCGGCACGGAGGAAGGCGTTTCCCAGGCCCTTGCGACCGGAGCGATCGGGCCTCATCCGCGTCTTTGCCGACAGGTTGACCGTCGCCATGCCGTTTTCCGTCCCCCTAGTAAAAAACCCGAAGGTAAC
>JAICHN010000499.1 GCA_025924845.1 Chloroflexota bacterium
AGGCAGAAGCCGCCCTCCTCGAAGTCCAGTCCCTTGAGGACATTGAGCACCGCCGAGCATACGAGGGCGGTCATGGCGAGGTGGGCGGCGCGTCGATGGCGACGGGAGAGTGAGCGGGCAAGCATGAGGGCGCAAAGGCCGGCGATTACCGTGGCTGTTTGGCTAAAGCGAATGGTGGTGTCACCGACCATCTCTTGCAATAGGTGTAGGCGATTACCGAGGGCAGGGGTGAGCGCCGAACCCAGGTCGAGAAGTCCTGCTCCAGCGACAAGGGCGGCCAACAAACGTTGGCTCAGACCGGGCCTACGCGTCGTGTTACGCAGCATCATAGTCCATTTCGAGGGGATCGCCCGCTCTCGCGGAAAACAGCACGCACGTGATCCGGCAAGCACAAGTCTAACGACTTGAACGGAACTGATCCAGCAGCGCCCGCGTGCCCAGGAGACAGTGCGAGAATGATTCATCGAGCTTCGCATAAGATTGATTATGCGAAGCTCGATAAGCGATCCTCCTAAGCTTGGTGAACGTTCCGCCGGTCACTCTCTTGACGTGTGGCGGGCTAGTCTAGTTTCTCTTGATTCCTCCATAGTCCGGCTGAGGTGCGCCGAGCTGCCTGGACTTATAGTGGTTAGGTAAGCGTCAGTACACCTGGTGTCTTCGTTCGTTAGGCACCGCTATAGTGGCGCTAAGGAGAAAAGGATTATGGTAAGCACGACAGTCCTGGCGGCGGTTAACTTCAAGCCGGAGGGGATCATCGGCTGGATTATAGTTGGACTGATCGCGGGATGGGCCGCGAGCCACGTGATGGGTGATGGTGGTTTCGGTATACTGGGCGATCTCGTGGTTGGCCTGATTGGCGCCGTGATCGGCGGCGTGATCGTGGGCCTGCTCTGGACTGGATCGGTGGGTGTGATTGGCAGCATCGTGATCGCCTTTATAGGGGCGTGTATCCTGATTTGGTTGGTGCGTACCCTGTCCGGTAACCGAGTGGCTTCCCGCGTCTAACGGGGGCCCGGTTGCGGACCGTCCAGCCTCATCTTTTTATGATCGGAGAAGGCTCGCCTACCGTGGCGGGCCTTCTCTTATGGGCAGGGAAAGTGAGGACGATCTCCAACCTTATGGAGTTGACGCGGGACGCGAATGAACTTACCCGAGTGCTCCACCGAGGGCACCGCTCGTCACTGGCCCAGGGTCAGCGGTAAGCTGAGCCGCACCATACCGTGCCGCACCGTGCCACCCTGAGGGAGTGAGATCGTTGCCGTGTAGGTGCCGAACATGACAAGCGGGATCGTGCCGCTGTATGCGCCGTGCTTAGCTCGAAGTCTGGCGGTGACCCCGACCATGCGCATGCCCGGCATGGTCGCCACCAGCGTAAGGCTGGGTGACGAGGAAGTCATATCTAGACCGTGAACGGTAAGATGGACGGTGTTGGAGCCTGGCAAACCGGGGTAGAGCGTGCCCCGGACCGTGGCACCCCCCAGGATCCCCGTGACCGGTACCGTATGAGCATGCACGATCAGACGGCGATCGATGGTCGGCGTGGCGGGGAGCGACCTGGATGATCCTTGCCGGAGTCGCACACCGACAAGGACGGCAGCGACCAGCGCCAGGAGCACAGTCATCGAACCGATCGCGATCCGATGCCGGCCACGCTTCGCGGGGGAGGTCGAACGATACCTCATGGGCAAAAAGTACACCATATGCCGAGATCGCCGGGCGGCGTTGGTTCGGAAGACCATTAGCTGAACCAACGCCGCGAGACGATGTTACATCCCCGCGGGCATGACGGTGAGCGTACCGTCCATACCGGGGTGAACCAGGCAATCGTACTCGTACGTGCCCGCTTTGGTGAAGGTGAGCGTGTACCGGGCCGGGGCATTCCCCTTCGGCGTCAGGAAGCCGGAATTGACCCAGCCGGTGCCGTCATAGGTGGTGCCGCCGGCAGGCAGAGCAGCCTTGGGATTGATTGTCAGCAACGGTGGGCCGTTCTTCTGGGGTACCGGCACCACAAAGTGCTGCTCCACGTTGATACGCTCCGCATCCGGTCCGAAGGTGACGGTGTGGAAGGCGCCGATCCAAGTCACCGAATCACCCACGTGAATGTTCAAGTGACGCGGTGTGAACTGGTCGTAGGCGTTAGTGATCGTGTCCCGCGCCGAGCCCATCGATACAATGTAGTGATGTGCCGGCGCGGGACGCGCATGCACGATGACCACACCGCCCATGCTCTGGCCCGGTTGTCCGGGGATATAGTGGATCAAGCAATAGTAGTGGTAGGTACCGGGCGTGGTGAAGGTGAGGCTCCAGCTCTTGCCTTTGCCGGCCATCAAGCCGGAATTGGCGAAGCCGGTACCGCTATAGGTGCTTCCCATGGTAGGCAGAGCCGCCCGGCTGTTGAAGGCGAGCAGCGGCGGACCCGCCTTTTGGGGCACCGGCGTAATGATCGCGTTCGCCAGCTTGTCAAGTAACGACCGCGGGCCGAAGCTTACCGTGTGTGGTTCCAGGGCGCCGCCAATCTTCCACTTGACCGTGTCACCCGTATAGACCTCCACCACCCGCGGGGCGAACACGTTGGCCGCGCCGCCGCGATCGCCGAAGCCGGCGCTCACCGTATAGGTAGTGGGCGTGGTCGGGGCAGCGGCAGCCTGGCTCACCGCCGCTCGGCCGATTGCGGCGCCGGTCAGGGCCGGTACCAGCATTGCGGCCAGAATGATCGTAAAGGGGCGTCTCATGTATTTCTCACTCCTCTATTGCCTCAAGAATATGGAACCGCGGACACTTCCCGCACCGATCGTAGACTCCGGCAAAGCCCATTGCCTTCTTTCCATCCATTTATCAGCAGCAGGTCCGATCGGAGTGTAATCGGGGTCGAGTTGCGAGACGGAACTAAGGCCGATTCCTCTGCAACCTGCCTTATACATAGATATAGTGCGCGGTCGCCGGCGTTTGATAACCTACCTGTCGCGTATCTTGTATCCCTCGGGTGCCACCTCCTGCCCCAATGAACGACGCCTGCCGGGACCGCGCATGCCGGACGCGTGATCAATAGTGGCAGCGTCTGCCCCGCTCTGTCACACCGAGTGTTTCAACTCCGGCAACTCGCCGCGGAGGACCGTCGATGGCGGGCCCATACCCGCCCACCGTGCCCCCTTCAACCATCATAACGGGGCCTACCCCGTGCGGCAATCACCCTCGGGATAGGTCTACGATCAAAAAATAGTCGTGAAGTCATGTGCCTCCGCCTAAAGGCGAATGGGAGTATCTCTTCCGGCTAGAGCGGGGTATAGGACTGCCGCCATACACCCGGCTTTCGCCGGCGGATCGTAGGTGATGGGTCCGGCTATCGCGTTCCTCCGCCCCTAAAACACCCGGATGTACCCGGAGGCTCCAGTTCAGGACCACACGCGTGCAGCACTCAGTCGAGGCGGTAGGCCCGTTTTGCCAGCCCGTAGGCGCACTCGTGCGCCATGCGAGTCGCGTCCTCCTGGTCGATCAGGCCACGCACTACTTGGCCGGCAAGCCAATTGGCGCTTACCCGGCGCCACACGTCGTGACGAGCCGGAATGGAGCAAAAGGCACGCGTGTCGTCGTTGAAGCCGGCCAGATTATACAGACCGGCCGTCTCCACTACGGCGTCAAGAAAGCGGTTCATGCCCTGTACGCTGTCGAAGAACCACCAGGGCGGGCCCAGCAACACGGCGGGATAGAAGCCTGCCAGCGGCGCCAACTCACGGCCGTAGGTGCTTTCGTCCAGGGTGAAGAGGATGAGGCGGAAGCGCGGATCGCCCCCATAGGCGTTCAGGAGGGCGTGCAGACCGTTCGTCCAGTCCGTCCGCACGGGGATATCGGCCCCTTTATCCGGCCCGAAGCGCGCGAACAGTGTCGCGTCGTAGTCGCGCCTA
>JAICHN010000500.1 GCA_025924845.1 Chloroflexota bacterium
AAGGCGGTGCTGTTGCGCGAGGACGGAACCATTAGCCGAACGGTCACTCGCACCTACCCTATCGAGGTGCCGCGACCCGGTTGGGCCGAGCAGGATCCCGAGGCGTGGTGGGGCGCGACCTGTGCGGCCATACGGGAGTTGACGCAGGAGGCGCCGCCGGTCTCGTCAATCTGTGTCGGCGGGCAGATGCACGGCACGGTCCTACTCGACCGACAAGGGGCGCTCGTGCGACCCGCGATCATCTGGCCCGATCAGCGCGCCGGCAAAGAGGCTGGCGAAGCAGAGGCAGCGCTGGGGGTGGCCGGACTGTTGCCGCGGCTGGGCGGCGGTGTCTCGCCCGGCTTCATGACGGCATCCCTCCTCTGGTGTCGCCGCCACGAACCTGAACATTGGGCACGGGCGGCAACCGCCTTGCTCCCCAAGGATTACCTGCGCTACCGCCTGACGGGCGTGCCGGCGAGCGAACCGAGCGACGGCAGCGGTATTCCGGCCATCGATCTGTTCGCCGGTCCGCGCGACCCCGGCGCCGGTGGGAGTGGGCCCGATCATGATTGGTGCCTGCCCGCCCTTCAGGCGCTGGATCTCCCGATCTCCCTCTTCCCGCCGCTGCGCCCGTCGGCCGCGGAGGCCGGCACGATCACGGTCCAGGCAGCGCGGGCCACGGGCCTGGATCCCGGCACTCCCGTGCTCTGTGGCGGGAGCGACCAGGCGATGGCGGCAATTGGGGCCGGTCTCCTTGAGCCGGGGGCGCTGCTGATCAGTATCTCCACGGGCGGCCAACTGGTCACCCCCCTAACTACCCCTTTACCCGACCCTCGGCACGGACTGCGTACCCTATGCCACGCCCTTCCCGGCACCTATCTTGCCCTATGCGCCACCCTAGGGGCGGGTCTGTCTGTAAGATGGCTGTGCGAGGACGTGCTTGACCTTCGCGGACCCGACGCCGATGCGCAAGTGATGCAGCTGGCGGGGAGCGTACCGGCCGGCGCGGGCGGCCTGCTGTTTCTGCCCTATCTGGCGGGCGAGCGCGCCCCGCTGCTCGATCCCGATGCCGCCGGCGCCTTCGTGGGCCTGAGATTGGATCATGGGCGCGCTCACCTGGCGCGGGCCGTCCTGGAAGGAATCGCCTTTAGCCTACTTCACGCCCTCGAACCGCTGCAGCAGGCCGGCGTGCGGCCAACCATGATTATCCTGGCCGGAGGACTGGCGCGCAGCCCTTTGATGCGAACCATCATGGCCGACGTGCTGGGCCGCACGGTGCGACCGCTGGAGACGGCCGAGCAATCCGCTCTGGGCGCGGCGCTGCTTGCCGCCCATCACGCCGGATTCTTTCCGAGCGTACGCGATGCCTGCGACGCGGTGGTGCGCTACGGGCCGGAGGTAAGGGCCGACCCGCAGCGCCGGGATCTGTATCAGCGCCTCTATGTCTCCTATCGCGGGCTCTATCCTCTGCTTCGCGAGACCTCGCACTCCCTGAGAAACCTGCCGAGGGAGCATCCCCTCTAGGGCGGCGCGATCGGGCCCTCAGCAAGTTCTCAGCATATTCTGCCTGCTTACTTAGCAATTTCTTAACCTCCTTTAGGGATGAGACCATTACACTGGGAACAGGTGGCCCGGCGAGGGAACCAGACGCTCACGCATACCGGCACCGCATCATCCGGCGCCTCCACCGACCGAAGTATGAAGGAGGAGGAGATCATGGCGCACTCATCCTCGCGACTATCGCGCGGCGACTTCCTGGTAAGAGCGCCGACCTACGCCCTCGGGGCGTACATCGGGGTGCAAGGCCTGCTCGGTCGGGCGAGCGCCGGCCCGGCGGCGGCAAGTCTTGGTCCCCTGATCAATATCCCGCAGACCTGGAATAACTGTGGGCCCGCCGCGATCGCCGAAGTGCTGGCCTATTGGGGCATCTCAAGAACGCAGGGACAGGTGCAAGCCGCGCTGCGGGTCGAAGGACCGGTGATCGGGATGACTCCCTATGGCGTCCCAACCTTCGCGCGAAGCGTGGGCCTCCGCACATTGGCGGGAGTCGGCGGGACGGAGGGCCTGGTGAAGGGACTGATCGCCGCCGGCTTCCCGGTGATCGTTCATCAGTTAGTCAGTCTTGCCGACATCGTGGGCCATTGGCGGCCGATCGAGGCGTTTGATGATCAGCAAGGCATCTTCACGGCGAGCGACCCCTATCTGGGGCCGAACCATGTGATTGACTACGCCGATTTCGCGCGGATGTGGGCCCAACGTGACTACGCGTTCTTCGTACTCTATCCTGCCTCCCGCCAGGCGGCGCTCTCCGCCGTCGTGAGGGCGGTTCACTGGAACCGGACCGCGGCCTACACCAGGGATCTGGCGCTGGTGCGGGCCGGCCGACTGGACGTCAGTCCGACCGGATCACCGGCCGGCGCCGCTCAGGGCTATCGCTACCTGGGCATGGCCTGGGACGCGGCGCAACTGGGGCAGGCGTCCATGGCGCGCTCATACCTGAAGCAGGCGGCCGGCGTGGGGGCCAACCCCATCGAAATGCGTTGGATCAGCGCCGCAATCCGCTGAGCATCAAGGTCGGCGCGGCAGGCCGGGCCGACCGGGAAAGGAACGGGAAGGGAGAGCGCGCCGGCTTCCCCGGCCAACTTGCTAGTACGCGGCGTTTTCGCCGCCTGGAGAACTTCGCATGACACGCCTTCCCTTACGGATCGCCCGCGCCGGCGTGCTCGCCATGCTCTTGGCGGTGATGGTCGGCGCCCCGATCGCCGCACCCCACGCCACGGCCGCCGTGGGGACGCGGACCTCCACCATTACCTTCCCTAACGGTAACCAAGCCACCCTTCAGACCCCCGCCGATCTGCGGGTGAGCCTGTATGCGAGCGGCCTGCCCAATGCACGGTTCATGGCGCTCGGCCCCCGGAACGATGTCTTCGTCGGCAGCTGGTATGCCGGCACGGTGAGCGTGCTGCTCAACCGGAAAGGAGGCACGCGGGCGACCCAGGTGGCAACCTTGTTGAGCGGCCTCACCGTGCCGCATAGCGTCGCCTACCGGAACGGTCTGCTCTATGTCGCCGAAGAAGGCCGGGTCAGCACCTGGAACTATAACCCGTCGGCGGTGAGCGTTTCCAACCAGCGGGTGCTCGTCGGGAATCTGCCGGTCGGCGGGCGGCATATCACGCGCACCGTAGCGCTCGCGAAAGACGGTTCACTTTTCGTGTCGGTCGGTTCGTCGTGCAACGAATGTGTCGACTATAACAATCGCGCCGTGATCATGCATTATGCGGCCAACGGCGGCGGTGGTCAGGTCTACGCCTCGGGATTGCGCAACGCGGTCGGACTGGCCGTGCAGCCGGGCAGCGGCCAGCTGTGGGCGGTAGACAATGGGCAGGACTTACTGGGGGATAACATCCCGCCGGACGAGGTGGACCTGATTACGAAAGGGGCGAACTACGGCTGGCCCTACTGTTACGGCAACGGACAGCGCGACTTCACCGTTTCAGCCGCCGCCGGCTACTGCGCGCGCACCACGAACCCAGCCGTCTCGCTGCAAGCGCACTCCGCACCGCTCGGCATCACCTTCTACACCGGGAAGAAACTCCCGTCCCGTTACCGGGACGGTATCTTCGTCGCTTATCACGGCTCGGCGTCCCGTTCACAACCAACCGGCTACAAGGTGGTCTACATTCCGATCAACGGAACCCACGCCGGCGCACCGCAAGACGTGGTGACTGGTTGGCTTTCCGGAGGATCGGCCTGGGGCAGGCCGGTCGGATTGGTGGTCGCCGGCGATGGCAGCCTGCTGATCTCGGACGACCAGAACGGCGTGGTCTATCATCTATCTACCGTGGGGAAATGACCATTGCACCTTGATCCCCGCTACTCACACTCGCGCATGGCGGTGCGGCGGAGGCGTGGAACCGGCC
>JAICHN010000501.1 GCA_025924845.1 Chloroflexota bacterium
TCCTCCGAACCGATCGCCCACCATTACGCTCCAGTGTAGCGGTTAAGGCACGCTGTTTATTGCCAACATCTCGGCCACCACTGCTTTTGTGCCTTCGGGGCCGCGTAGGTGTAGCCAGATCGAACCCTGCGACGGCTCGAAAATCAGCTCGAAGGTGAAAAACGGGCAACAGGCGCGTTCCCCCAGGATGAACTCCAGCAGCCGCGAAGCCCAGGCGTTCTCCCCAGGGAAGCGGAACGCATAACCATCGGCCAGTTCGCGCACCTCCTGCCGACCCTGAAAGAGCGGACGCATGATCTGATCGCCGCGCAGCCTCAGATCGTCGGCGTTGAGCAAACAAGCGATCGGTATCTCCGGCGATGCCTGGTCGGTGTTCGCATGGCTCATGGCGTGCGGATCCTTTCTCCCGCGCAAGACGGGGATCTTATGAAGATGCTTGCGCCAACTGTAGCGTACTGCGTACAGTGAGATTGAAGGCAAGCAGGCAAAACGGAGGTGAGCAATGAGCAACAGGATCGGGTCGCGGACCGCCGGTCAGCCGACCACAGTCCCCGTGGGCTTGGAGGGGTGGACCTTGATCGGTCCCCTGACTACGTTGCGTGACCGTGGCTGCACCGTGCCGGCCGGCGGGGCGAATATCGCCGTCTTCGTTAGCGGCGACGAGGTCTATGCGGTGGATAACCGTTGCCCTCATATGGGCTTTCCGCTCAGCAAGGGAACGGTGCGGGACGGCATCCTCACCTGCCATTGGCATCATGCCCGGTTCGACCTCCAGAGCGGCGGCACCTTCGATCCTTTTGCCGATGACGTGCGCGTCTACCCTACCCGCGTGGTTGACGCCATGGTTTGGGCCAACCTGGAACCGCCCGCCGGCGATCGTACCGCCTACTGGAAGGGTCGCCTTCAAGACGGCCTGGAGCAAAACATCTCGCTGGTCCTGGCCAAGGCAGTATTGGCGCTGCTGCGCGGCGGCACCCCGCCCCGCACGATCACGGCCATCGCCGGCGCCTTCGGCGCCCAGTATCGGCGTCAGGGATGGGGACCGGGACTGACCATCCTGACCGCCATGGCCAACGTGCTTCCGCGCCTCGCGCCGGAGGATCAGATGCTTGCCCTCTACCACGGCATGGTCCATCTGGCCGACGAAGTGGCCGGCCAGGCGCCGCGCTTCGCGCTCGATCCCTTGCCCACCGCGGCGGTAGAGCCTATCCGCCTGAAGGAGTGGTTCCGCCGTTTCATCGAGGTGCGCGATAGCGAAGGAGCCGAGCGTACCCTGCTCACCGCGATCGCCTCGGGAATGAACGAGGCCGCCGTGGCCGACATGCTGCTGGCGAGTTGCACCGACCACTATTTCCTGGCAGGCGGCCATACCCTGGATTTCATCAATAAAGCCTTTGAATACCTGGAGCTCACGGGCTGGTCGGAGGCCGCGACCGTGCTGCCCAGCCTCGTCCGCGGCCTTGCCATGGCCCAACGCGGCGAGGAACTGAACTCCTGGCGTCATCCGATTGATCTGGTGGCGCTCCTTGAGCCGGCGCTGGCCAGGCTGCCGGACCTTGTCGCCGCCGCCGCGTCCCGATCGCCGGGCAACGACCACTTCGCCAACCTGGTGCGCACCCTGCTGGACGACGATCCCGCCGCCACCGTCGCCGCGCTGACCGGCGCTCTGGAGGACGGCATGCCGCCCGCGGAGCTGAGCGGCGTCCTGACCTACGCCGCTGCCCTGCGGGTGGCCCGCTTCCACACCAGCAACGAGTTCGCCGACTGGATCACCGTCCTCCACACCTTCACCTACTGCAACGCCTTGCAACGCAGCCTACGGCGGGCGCCCTCAGTCGAGTTGACGCGCGGCATCTTTCACGGGGCCATGCGCCTCTACCTGGATCGCTTCCTGAACATGCCCGCCGCCCGGCTCCCCGATGAACGCCCAGGCACCGGCCTTCCCCTAGACGCCGCCGAGGCGCTTGGGCAGCTTGATGACCTTTTCGATCGCGAGCAGCAAGTGAATCCCGCGGGCGCCGCCGTCTACCGATATCTCGGGAGCGGTTACCCCGTGGAGCCGCTCCTCGCCAAGTTGGGCCGGCTGCTGCTCCGCGAGGACGGCGAGTTTCATTCCTACCAGATGCTCGAAGCCGGCTTCCGCGCCTACGAGGGGCTTCGCGAGACGCGGCCCGTCGAGGCGCGGCATGTGCTCGTAGCCGTGGCCCGCTACCTGGCGGCCCATGCTCCCACCTCGCGCGCCATGCTGCAAACCGCCCGTACCGCTATCCGCCTGGCGCACGGCGAGGCGCTGTGGGAGGGCGACGAGACGTAAGACTCTCTACCTATAGAGGGCGGCTGTATACCAGTTGATAGTGGGAACACCTCCATGGCGCGTAGAGTATAGCCTTCAGAAGCTCTTCCCTCTACACTGGCTGTTGCTACCACGGAAGGCATGCGTGTGCTCAACGATCTTGCTTCCCCAAACTATAAAGGCGACCTTGGCGACGGCCTGATCCGTCGCTGGTCCACGGCGGCCGATACCGCGAAGTTTGCCTGGCTGCTGGGCACCGTCTTCCGCGATCCAGATGATGAGATGCCCAATCCGCGGCCCATGGGCGAGGTGCGCCTGATGATGGGGCCTATGTTCCCTTATATGACGGCGACGGATGTGGCTGTGGTGGAAGACACCACAAAACCGGAGCGCCCCCTGGTTGCCTGCACGGCCCTCTGGCGCCACCAGTGGAGCTATGCCGGCATTCCCTTCGAGGTGGGCCGACCCGAAATGGTCGCCACCGATCCGGCCTATCGCAAACGCGGACTGGTGCGGGCCATCTTCGAGATGCTCCATGCGCGGAGCGCCGCTGAGGGCCATCTGCTTCAGGCCATTACCGGTATCCCCTATTTCTATCGGCAGTTTGGTTACGACTATGTATTGGATCTCGACGGTAGCCGCACTACCTACTTTTCGCTGATTCCGCCCAAAAAAGACGATGAGCCGGAGGCATGCAGCCTACGCCTTGCCGGCCGGGAGGACGTCGCCCGGATTATGGCGCTCTACAACGGGCGACGCGCCGGCAGCCTGGTCTGGCACGAAGCGCCGGAGCGCCGCTGGCGCTATATGATCGAGGCATGGAACGATCCCGCCATACGCGATCAGGATGTGAGGCGAATAGGACTGAACAGCCGTTATTGGATGATCCTTAATAGGGAGCAGGCTGTGTGCGGCTATGCCTTGATCGGGGCCAGGCGCTGGGGGCAAGCACTGTCCGTACGCGAGGTAGCCTTCGCGCCGGGGATCGATCCGTCAAAGCTGACGCACTCGCTGCTGCGCGTCTTGCGGGATTACGGGCTGCAAGTCCCGGCCATAAAGGCCGATGCACCGCCGTGCAGCGAAATTGCCTTTAACCTGGGCCGCACCCACCCCCTCTATGATCTGCTGGGTGATGCCCTGACGCCGCGCGTTGAGCCGCCCTATGCCTGGTATATTCGCATTCCCGATCTCCCGGCCTTTCTCCGCCACATTACCCCAGTCCTGGAAGAACGGCTGGCGCGGTCGGTCCTGGCCGGCTATACGGGCGACCCCAAGATCGATCTCTATCGCCAGGGGCTGCATCTGCGTTTTGAACAGGGCAGACTGCGCGGCGTGGAGCCCTGGCAAGCGCCCATCCCTGAGGACGATACCACGGTAATGGGGTGCCCGCCGCTTACCTTTCCCCAGTTGGTGTTGGGCTATCGCAGCCTGGATGAACTGCGCGCGATTCTACCCGACGTCTGGGTGAAAGAGGAACAGCGGCTCTTGATCAACACCCTCTTCTCCAAGCAGCCCTCGATCGTGGAACCGCTGGGCTAGTCTCTCTGCATTTTTGTAGGGGCACCCCTTGTGGGTGCCCTTGCCGGCCTGAACCAGGGCACCCA
>JAICHN010000502.1 GCA_025924845.1 Chloroflexota bacterium
CTATTATGGGGACCCGCTGCCCGGCCAGGACATGCCGGTTAACCACCGGGGGGTATGGCGTATTTGGGTCCGCTTGGCAATGGGGGGGGGGGTGGCGGGCTACGCTTCACCCCGCGCCGCCGCCATTTACGAGTTGGAGTTGCTGGCTGACAGCATCCAGACCAATAAGGATAATTACACCCGGTTTTTGATCATCGGCCACGAAGAGGTACAGGCGCAACCAGGGGGCAAGACCAGCGTGGTATTCGTCTTGCGCGACCAGCCGGGCACGCTGTTCCGCGCCCTGGCTGCCTTTGCCATCCATGAAGTCAATGTCATCCGCCTGGAGTCGCGGCCTATTCAGGGGCGAACGTGGGAGTATCTCTTTCATGCCAATCTGGAAGGGCATCACGACGATCCGGACGTGGCCGCGGCGCTCCGGGCGCTCGCCCGCTGCACCGAAATGCTGAAGCTGATCGGCTCCTACCCCCGGCTCACCCCCAGGTAGTACCCTGTGATGGACCATTCGAGGCAGGTGCTTCGCTCCTAATCAGGCTCCCGCCTTGGCGGCGGCTGCCGCCCGGCGTACCGTTTCCGTGACTACGGCAAGGTCCGATTTGGCCTGACGTGGATCATCGGGCCAGGTTTCGACCATGCCGATGGCCCAATCGGCCCAGGCGCCGACCATAGCATAGAAGTCGGTGAGAAACCGGGCAGTGAGATCGAGTTGGGCCATGCGCCGCGGGAACGGACCCTGTCCTTGCAGATACTCGCGGCCAACGGCAAGACTCTCCGCGCTGCGGGCCCGCGCCCATTCCCGTGTCGCAGCCAGTGTTGCCACGGCGTCGGCCCTGGTGCCATTCTCGGCAAAGAAGATCTTGAGAAGTTGCTCAAATTCGAGTACGGGCCCCGCGCCCGGTTCACGGAGCCACGCGGCGAGTGCGCTACGGCCGTTAGCGGTGATCGTGTAGACCGTGCGGGACCGCCGGCCTACCTGCTCCTCCGAGATGCAGGCAAGGCCGTGCGCCACGAGCTTCTTGGGTTCCTCGTACAACTTACTCCGCGCGCGCGGCCAGATGCGGCCCAACGACCGATCCATCTGGTGGGTGAGTTCATAAGTGCTCCACGGCTTGACAGCGAGCAACCCGAGAACAGCGTAGGATGTCGTGGTCAGGGCAGGTCTTGACAAATTACTCCCTTTGGGAGTATATCTTTACATGTAACCTAATACTCCCATTGGGAGTATAACTCGGGTAGTCACGAGTGTAAAGGGGGACGCTCTGATGATGAGGACAATGAAGAGTGTGCGGGTCGATCCATCCAATATCGAGCAGGCGCGGGCGTGGGATGGTGACGAAGGCGCTTACTGGGCGGCAAAGGCGGAGCAATTCGACGATGCGGTCGCTGCCTATCATCGCCCGTTTCTTGACGCCGCCCGCATCGGCGCCAACGATCAGGTACTCGACATCGGCTGCGGGACCGGCCAGACCACGCGTGATGCGGCGCGGGCAGCGCCGTCCGGTTCGGTGCTGGGCGTAGATCTGTCGTCGCGGATGATAGAGTTCGCCCGGCGGCACGCGGCAGCCGGGGGCGTCGCCAACGCCCGGTTCGAACAGGCCGATGCGCAGATTCACCCCTTTGAGGCCGAGGGGTTTGATGTTGCCATCTCCCGCACCGGCGCGATGTTCTTCGGCGACCCCGTCGCCGCGTTCCGCAACATCGCCGCCGCCCTGCGCCCCCCGGGCCGGCTTACGCTCTTGACCTGGCAGGCATTGCCACGCAACGAGTGGATCCGGGAGTTTCTCACCGCCATCGCCGCCGCTCGTACCCTGCCCGCACCTCCCCCGGATGCTCCTGGGCCGTTCGCGCTCGCAGACCCCGACCGCGTTCAGAGCATCCTCACCAACGCCGGCTTTACCGATGTACAGTTCACAGGCCTGGCGGCGCCGATGTTCTTCGGGGTCGACATCGACAGTGCCTTCGACTTCGTATTTGGTCTCATCAACTGGATGTTGGAGGGGCTCGACGAAGCCGGCCGAAACCAGGCCCTCACTGCCCTCCGTGCCTCAATCTCTGCCCACGCCCAGGGCCACGGTGTGAGGTACGGCTCGGCCGCCTGGATCATTACCGCCTACAAATCCTGAGGCACACTGCGCCTTGCAAGCTCGAAGACAGCATGTTGAGAGTTCTGAAGGGTGGGTAGACCGCCGGCTGATCGCGGCCCGACCGATACGGATATCGTGGGAAAATCTACGAGGGTCCGAGGTCGATCCGGCGCACCATCACCGGCGGCAAGCGAAGATAGCGGCGGGCGGCGCGCGCCAGGGTTACCGGGTCGCCTGTACTGTAAAGTGCGTAGGTAACCACTGCCCCGGTCGAGGCCAGGGCAGTGCGCTCGATCAGTACCGCACGCACCCGCCGCGCCACCGCATCACCTGAGTCAAGCACCTGCACCCCTGAGCCCACCAGACGCTGAATGCGGCCCCGCAGAAAAGGGTAGTGAGTACAACCCAAACCCAGCGCATCCGCTCCCGAACCGGCCAGCGGCTCCAGGAGGTGCTCCAATACTGCTGTCGTGGAGGCTCGGGAGATGCCGGCCACCTCAACCAACTCGGCTAGACCCGGACATGGGACCGTGAGGACGCGGCATCCAGTAGCATGGTCCTCGATAAGCCCGGCTAGATAGGGGCTGCGGGCGGTGGACGGGGTCACCAGCAGGGCGATTACACCGGTTTGGGTCCGCTGGGCCAAAGGCTTCACGACGGGGACCACGCCCACGAATGGGATGTGGGGATAGGCGGCGCGCAAATGTGAAAGGGCATGAACGGTAGCCGTATTGCATGCCACTACTACCAACTTTACATCCCGTTCAAGGAGGAATGCAGTAATTCTACCGGCCAATGCGCGCAGCGTCTCCTCAGCCAGAGCACCGTATGGAAAGTGCGCATTGTCGGCCAGGTAAACCATTGACTCCGCGGGAAGTAGTCGACGCACTTCCCGCAAAATAGACAGGCCGCCCACCCCGGAGTCGAAGAATCCGATCGGTCGCCTATCTGAGATTCCGTGCTTCAGGACTCGCCCCACCCCAGCCTGCCGGCCTCTAAATCGGCAAACGCGCCGCGGCCTCGGCCATCGCCCGCTCCACGAGGACAGTCCCGCGCTGCATGGCCCGAGGCGCCGTGTAATTGAAGCCGTGGATGCGGCTGTTCATGGCGCGCAAATCGGCTTCATAGGTGCGAAGAAACGCGGCCCGCTCGTCAAGACGGGCCTGGCGTTCGGTGGGGGATAGCCGTTGCCAGCGAGCGGCGAAGCGATCGAGCGACGCGGCAAGATCCGTAGACTCGCGACGGAGCGCCTTATCGCTCTCTACCACCTCGGGGGCAAACCCGTTGCCGGCAAGCATACGGTACGCCATGCGCCACTCCTCGGGCACGTAGGGATTTTCGCTCAAGTCCTGAGGCTTACCGGCGCCCGGCAAATTATCGAAATCGCCGCGTTGCCGCGCCTCCTGGAGGATCTTCTCAATCGGGTCCATGATCCAATCCCGGTATACTCCTGGCTAATCGGGGCTCATTTTGATTATAAGCGAGTGTGACCTGTCGCATCGGGCGAACAAATCTGCAAAATTGGCTGGGAATTGAATGGGAACGGCCCGGATTGGTATACTCAGAGGAGTCGGTTTCGGCACGTCGGACATCCTGGCGCCCGCGATAGGGTCCCAACACGCCGTAACCATCTCGTAATGTTGCCGCGTGATGCGCCTCCAGGGTTGTCTACTGAAGGGACCTGAGTAAGAATATATGGTTGAGACGATTTCAGGCGAAAGCTTCGAGCGCTTGCTCAAGCGGTTTAAGAAGGAAGTGGCCCAGGACGGCATTCTGCGCGTCTATCGCGAGAAGAGCCGCTTCCAGACCAA
>JAICHN010000503.1 GCA_025924845.1 Chloroflexota bacterium
CGGCGCCACTTCGGCGGCCGTGCGCATGAAGTCGGTAAAGCCGGCGATACCGCGCGCGGAGAGAGTCTGCACGGGGCCGGCCGAGACGGCGTTGACCCGGACCTTCTGTTCCCCAAGGTCGGCCGCCAGGTAGCGCACCGACGCCTCAAGCGCGGCCTTGGCCACGCCCATCACGTTATAGTGCGGCATGGCGCGTTCGGCTCCCAGATAGGTTAAGGTAACTACGCTACCCCCCTCAGTCATCAGAGGGAGGGCTCCGCGGGTGAGCGCGGTGAGCGAGAACGCACTTACTTCCAGGGCTGTTAAGAAGCCCTGCCGAGATGTGTCGACAAAGCGTCCATCCAGATCCTCACGGTTGGCGAAGGCCACGCTGTGGACCAGGAAATCGAGGCGGGGATGCCGCTCCCCTACCTCCCTGTACACCTCGGCAATCTGCTCGTCGTTCTGGACATCGCACTCCACGAGGAGGGGCGGACGGCTGAGCGTGGCAGCTAGCTTACGAACGTCACCTTCCATGCGCGGGATGTAGGTCAGCACCAATTCGGCCCCGGCGGCGTCGGCGGCCTGAACAATGGCCCAGGCGATGCTGCGCCGATTGGCCACGCCGTAGACAATTCCTGTTTTGCCCTCAAGCAGGCTCATTGGTGCCCGCCTCCTTTTCTCATCCGTCGCGCCTATGGGATACCGCGGGCGCCGGCGATCTCGAGCGCCGGCGCCCGCGGAACATCCATCACTCGTGTGGGTTCGTCTACTCCGCCGCTAGGCGCCGCAAGACCATGGAGAGCACCCCGCCATGCCGATAGTACTCCACCTCCACCTCGCTGTCGATACGGCAGAGCACATTGAAGTGTACCTTGGTTCCGTCGGCACGAACCGCTTCCACCGCCAACTGACAGCCCGGAGTCAAGCCCACTCCAATCCCCGAGATCGTGTAGGTTTCGGTGCCGTCGAGGCCGAGGCTCTCGCGGCCCTCGCCCTCCAGGAACTGGAGCGCCAGTACGCCCATTCCGATCAAGTTGCTGCGGTGGATGCGTTCGTAGGTTTCGGCGATCACGGCCCGCACCCCCAGCAGCAGAGTACCCTTGGCGGCCCAGTCGCGTGAGCTGCCTGCCCCGTACTCCCGGCCCGCGATCACGATCAACGGCGTGCCCTGTTCGCGGTAGCGCATTGCGGCATCGTAGATCGAGAGCATCTCACCACCGGGTTGGAAGGTCGTCCAACCGCCCTCGCGGCCTCCAGCCAGCTCATTATGGAGGCGGATGTTGGCGAACGTACCACGTACCATCACTTCGTCGTTGCCGCGGCGGGTACCGTACTGATTGAAGTCTACCTGCGCCACGCCATGCTCGAGTAGGTAGCGCCCAGCCGGACTATCCTTGGTAATTGGCCCGGCCGGCGAAATGTGGTCGGTGGTAATCATATCGCCGAGCACGGCAAGGGCGCGCGCGTCCACGATATCGGTCGGCTCAGGCGGAGTGGGAGCCAGGCCCAGGAAAAAGGGCGGCTCGTGAACGTAAGTAGAGTCGTTGCTCCAGACAAAGTCGCCCCCCTCGGGGATGGGGAGCGCTTGCCAATGTTCGTCGCCGTTGAAGACGGTGGCGTAGCTATGGGTGAACATCTCCGGCTTGACCGACGATTCGATGGCCTGGCGGACCTCGGCTTGAGTGGGCCAGATATCGCGCAAATACACCGGTTGGCCGGCCTTGTCCTCACCCAACGGCTCGGTGGTGAGGTCGATGTCGACGGTGCCCGCCAACGCATAGGCCACGACCAGGGGAGGCGAGGCAAGGTACATGGCGCGGGTGTTTGGATTGATCCGCCCCTCGAAGTTACGGTTCCCGGACAGCACGGCCGCCGCCACCAGGTCATTTTCTTTAATCGCTTGCTCGACGGCCCCGGGCAAGGGGCCGCTATTCCCGATACAGGTGGTGCAGCCGTAACCGACCAGATAGAAGCCCAGCGATTCGAGATACGGCATCAGGCCGGCGCTTTCAAGGTATTCGCTGACGGCGCGCGAGCCTGGGGCCAGCGTAGTCTTAACGTACGGCTTTACGGTAAGGCCGCGCTCCACGGCTTTCTTGGCCAGAAGACCCGCCCCCAGCATCACCGACGGATTCGAGGTGTTGGTGCAACTGGTGATGGCGGCGATGGCCACCGCGCCCTGGCGCATCTCGGTCGGCACGCCGTCCAGGGTCAGCGCCGCGGCATGACCATTGGCCTCAAAATGTTTGGCAAAGGACTGATGGAAATTGCCGCGCACCGCGCCAAGCGCCAGCCGATCCTGCGGACGACGCGGCCCGGCCACGCTGGGCACCACAGACCCCAGATCTATCTCGACCAGCTCATCGAACAACGGATCGGGCGACTGGTCGGTACGGAACATCCCCTGTTCCTTGGTATACCGCTCCACCAGGTCTACCTGCTCGGCCGAACGCCCCGTGCCTCGCAGGTAGCGCAGGGTCTCCTGGTCCACTGGAAAAAGGCCCATGGTAGCACCATACTCGGGCGCCATATTAGCGAGCGTGGCGCGGTCGGCAAGGCCCAGGGCGGAGAGGCCAGGTCCACTGTACTCGACGAACTTGCCCACCACACCGTGCTTGCGAAGGAGTTGAGTGACCATGAGCACGAGGTCGGTAGCGGTTGCACCCTCGGGAAGGGTGCCCGTTAAGCGCACCCCGACCACCTCCGGAGTGAGGAGGTAAATGGGCTGGCCGAGCATGACCGCCTCGGCCTCGATGCCGCCCACGCCCCAACCGACCACGCCCAGACCATTGATCATGGTGGTATGCGAATCGGTACCGACCAGCGTATCAGGGAACGCCGTGGACGCTCCATCATGGGTGCGTAGCGATACGACATCGGCGAGATACTCCAGGTTCACCTGATGCACGATGCCGGCGCCGGGCGGTACGACACGTAGATTGCTGAACGCTTGCTGCGCCCAGCGCAGTAAGGCGTAGCGCTCCCCATTCCGCTCGTACTCACGGCTCACATTGGCGGCCAGCGCCCCCGTGGAACGGAAGACATCGACTTGCACCGAGTGATCGATGACCAGATCGACGGGAACCAGGGGATTGATGCGCTTGGGGTCGCCCCCCGATCGCTGGACCGCCGAACGCATGGCAGTCAGGTCGACCACGGCGGGCACGCCCGTGAAGTCCTGCATCACGACGCGGCCCGGCGTGAAGGGAAACTCACGCGCCTCCTTGCCGGCAGGATTCCAACGAGCCAGGCTCAAGACATCGTCCTCGCTGAGCAGCCCGCTACTGAAGTGGCGCAGCGTATTTTCGAGCAGCACCTTCACCGTGAAGGGAAGGCGGTCAATGCCGCTTATCCCGGAACGACTGAGCGCCGCCAGGCTAAAGTAGGTAGGAGTATTCGCCCCTCCCCCGAGGGCGGCGCGCGCGCCGAAATGGTCAAGCGGTTCTGCCATGGACAACTTCTCTCTTTCAATACGGGCCGGTCGCGGCCCAGAGGTGCGCGTTTCGGTACCAGTATCTCATGACTGGGAGCCTCACGGGGAGCGGCGCGGCCGCCCGCGTAAGAAGCTCTATACATTGCCAGTGTATGGCCCCTTTAACATATTGTCAATCTTGATTAGAAAATCAATATAAGGTATGCTGAATCGTGCAGGGAACAAGCAGGTACTACTTGGAGAGGAACACGCTGATGGCCCACGACCCCTATCTGTCGGCTCGGGAAGCCGCGGATGCCCTCGGGATCAGCGTCTCCACCCTGTATGCCTATGTCAGCCGCGGACTGATCCGCTCCGAGGCCCTGGGTGGGGCCGGTATGACGCGGACTCGGCGCTATCATGAGGAAGATATTCGCCGCCTCAATGAACGGACGGAACAGCGACGCGACCCGGCCCGCGCCGCCG
>JAICHN010000504.1 GCA_025924845.1 Chloroflexota bacterium
AAAAAAACCCGGGCACGCCCTGGCACGTTTCTGGGGCGGACGCGGGGCGCCCCCCCCTTCTCCGTGCCTGAGCCAGTTCAACAATATTCAAATACTTCGGGCAGCCGCTGAAATTGGGCCGGATCCAAAGGGCTTAACAGCTGCCGGATGCATCCTTCGCGCGCGGGATCCAGCCGAGGTCCGCGTCCGGGATGGGCTGCCGTCCGAGGAAGAGGCTCAGTTGGGCCGCATGTTCCTGGACGTGGCGCATGCTGTAGAGTTGCAGCTCCAGAAAGCTGACCGGCTGCCCCTGTGACCAGGGATACTCGACGGGTCGGCGCGCCTGCTCATCGGTCAGCGCGACCAGAGTGGCGCGGCACTTCGCGCGCAAAGACGCCAGATAGTCGCGCAACTCCTCCTTGGTATAGGGCCGTTCGGGCAGCGCCTCTGGGGAATCCAGCACCCCCTGGGCAAAGGGAGCGGGGGGAGCGAATTCCTCCTCCGGTATGCCCGAGAGATACAGGTCAAGCCAGACCAGCGCATGAAAGGTGACATACCAGAACTCCGCGAACCGGGGCGGGAACTCCGGTGACGGGGAATTGCGCCAGAGGCGCTGGGTCCACAACGAGGCGGGGCAGGCCACCAGGGCGTTTTCGAGCATATCGATGGCGGCGCCGAACTGCCGCCACAGAGCGATGCGCCACGAGGTCTCCATGTGTCCTCCTCCAGGGCAGGCTTCTTCGGATATTCCCAAACACGCCGTCCCTCTTATTGTCCGGAAGGCAACCCGCTACAGGCAAGAGACTGCACCGTGATATACAGCCGAAGTGGCCGGGAAGCAGTCTCTCGCGCATACTTACCTTCAGGAGACGGCCGCCGCGAATGGACAAGACACCGCACCCAACCGCTCGAGACGTGGAGCGCCTATTGCGCCAGGCGGGTGTTGCCGCGCCGCCTATGCCGCCGGGGCGAAAGGCGCCGCGTACCGGCTGGACCCGCTTCCGGCGCCGGCTTCGCAATCGGCTGATCTGGTTGGCGCTCTGCCTCGCCGTGGCGATCTTCTGTCTCTTCCGCTTCTCCACCGGCCAGGTAGGCGATACGGCGGGGCCGCCCGCCACGGCCCGCGACCCTCGGTTTGGGGTGGTCGATGCGGGCGCCAAGCCGGCGGATGCGACGAATCTTGGCGTGGGCTGGGAACGCCTGGTCTTCTGGTGGAAGTCGCTCCAACCGACCGGTCCCGATCCATGGAATGCCTTCGCCGTCAACCATGATAAGACGATCGACAGCGAGATCGCGGCCGGCAGGCAGGTAGTGGGCCTGCTGATCAATACGCCGGATTGGGCGGCGGCGAAGCCCAGCGACCATGGCACCTCGCCTCCGAAGGGCCTGTATCTTCCCTATAACGACCCCAACAACTACTGGGGCCACTTCGTGGGGCTGATCGCCAAGCACTACGCGGGCCGGATCGACGACTGGATCATCTGGAATGAAGTAACCATTCCCAGCGGCCAGTTCCATACCTGGTCGGGGACCACGGCCGACTACGCGCAATTGGTCAAGGTGGCCTACCTGGCGGCCCGCGCCGTCAATCCGCACGCCAAGATCATCCTGGCGGGCGACCCCTACTGGTATGATCACGGCGCCCAGTTCGTCAACTTGCTCAAGCTGCTTACGGCGGACCACGCGAACAATGCTTACTTCGACGTGGGCAACCTGCACCTCTATAGCAGGCCGAGCGATATGGCGGTGATCGTCAAGTGGTATCGCGGCGAGCTCGCCAAGTTTGGCCTGAACAAGCCGATCTGGATCGCGGAGACTAACGCCATCCCGTACGACGATCCGGCCCGCCAGTACAAGAAGGCAAATTTCTACGCCAGCCTGGACGATCAGGCGTCGTTCATCGTGCAGGCATTCGCCATCGATCTGGCCATGGGCGTTCAGCGGATCGAAGTGAACCGCATGGTGGACGGCTCGGACTTCACGGCGGGCGGCGAACCATTCGGCCTGGTCCGCAACGACGGCTCGTTGCGTCCGGCGTTCTTCGCCTTCAAGACCGTGGTGAACCTCTTTACCGGCGTCACCTCCGGTGTGCAGGACCTCAATCCCGCCACCGGCCTTTTCACGGTGGTCCTGCATAAACCGGGATCGACGCTAACCGTGGTCTGGGATCAGCATCCCAAAGCCATTACGGCACGAATCCCCGCCGTTGGCCCTACCGCCACCCTCTACGACAAGTTCGGCCAACGCAGCACGATTCACGCCAAGAACGGCGTCTTCTCCTTATCGCTCTGGCCGAGCACCGACAACAGCAATCCCGCCGATCCGAATGACTACGTGGTGGGCGGCAGCCCCTTGATCGTGGTGCAGGCGGCAAAATGAAACCAATGAGAAGGTGGATCCCGACTTTCTAGGCCGGGATCCACCCACTCATGGGCGTGGCGTGTGGTACCGTGTCCACGTACTTCGCCAATCAGGGAGAAGCCGAGAAGGAGAGGGGCCCGTGACCGAGCGGATGCGCGTTGCCATCGGCCAGTTCAACGAACTTACTACGGAAAAGCTCATCTTTGCCCGTCAATTGGGGGCGAGCGGTGTACAGCTCAACACACCGCTGCTCCCCGGCACGGCACGGTGGGAAGTGGAAGACCTGCGTTGGCTGCGCCAACGCGCCGAGGATCAGGGCTTGCGCCTGGAGGCAATCGAGAACGTCCCCAATCACTTTTACGATCGGGCGATGCTTGGCTTGCCCGGGCGCGACGAGCAGATCGAGCACTACCAGGCGACGATTCGCCATATGGGAGCGGCGGGCATTCCTATCCTCGGCTATCACTGGATGCCGCTGCATGTATGGCGAACCTCATCTCCTGCCACCAAGGGGCGCGGCGACGCGCTGGTCACCTCATTCGATATGAATCTGACCGGCACTCCCCTGGTTCATGGACTGCGGGAGCACCCGCTGCTCGAAGGGCGCCAGGTAACCGCGGATGAACTGTGGGCGAACTATGCCTATTTCATGGAGGCCGTGCTGCCCGTGGCCGAGGAAGCCGGAGTAAAGCTGGCCCTGCACCCCGACGATCCGCCGGTGCCGTCGTTGGGCGGCGTCGCCCGCATCTTCGGCGATTTCGCCGGGTTTAAGCGGGCCGTGGAAGCATTCCCCAGCCCGAACAGCGGACTGGACTTTTGCATGGGCTGCTGGTCCGAAATGGAGCCCCGGGCCACACCCGGCATGGTGGAAGCAATCCGTCACTTCGGCGGCCAGGGTAAAATCTTCTACGTACACTTCCGTGACGTCCAGGGCACCGTGCCCTGCTTCCAGGAATGCTTCCTTGGCGAGGGCAACGTAGATGTGACGGCGGCCATGCGCGCCCTGAAAGAAGTAGGATTCGACGGCTTCTTTCTGGACGACCACGTGCCGCACATGATCGACGATACGGAATGGGGCCATCGCGGTCGGGCCTTCGCCACCGGCTACATTATGGGGCTGGTCAAAGCAGTGGAGGATGCATGACCGTCGAGTCAGCATACTTGCCTGCCCAGCTATAAACCTCTAGACCTTGGGAGCGCGCCATGTCGGAAATCACCATTCGCGACGTACGGGTCATTCTCACCGCGCCCAGCGGCATTCGCCTCGTGGTCGTCAAGGTGGAAACCAGTGAACCCGGCCTCTACGGGCTGGGCTGCGCCACCTTCACCCAGCGACCGCTGAGCGTGAAGGCCGCCGTGGAAGATTATGTTAAGCCGTGTGTGATGGGCCGGGAGGTTCAGCGCATCGAGGATCTCTGGCAGTTGGTCTACCAAAACTCCTACTGGCGCAATGGGCCGGTGCTCAACAACGCCCTTTCCGGGCTCGACATGGCGTTGTGGGATATCAAGGGCAAGCTGGCCGGGATGCCGGT
>JAICHN010000505.1 GCA_025924845.1 Chloroflexota bacterium
AGTCCCGGACCCAAAGGCGGCGTGTCCGGTAACCGCACCGGCGTTCCTGGTACGTACGATTTCCTGCCGAGCGAGATCTGCCACACCGGCGCCGCCAGCGCCGCGTCAATCTCGCGAAGAAGCGCGTCGTCTCCCTCCGTACTCAGCCCGACCAGAAAGCTGGCGTCGGCGAGGTAGTAGCGGTTGGACTGCACGGTGTCGGGCGTCCCCCCGCTTGCTTTCGCCACGCCATACGATTCGCCTTTGCGGTGCTCGCCGCCCGCGGTCTGATAGTCGACCCGCATCGCTCCTTCCCGATCCACGCGCACTCCCATGCGGAGCGCGACCAGATCGGTCACCGATGCCGCACGAGGCCGACCCAGCGCCGCGCACAGCAGCCCGATGACGCCGCTCTTCGACGGCTCTTGCCCCGTGTCACGCATGGTGAATCGGCTCTGGGTGCCCCAGGACTGCATGGGACCCTCCAGGCGCAACAGCAGCGTGCTCATTGGGGCGCTGCCGCCGGATACGCCGCGGTCAGAGCCTGGGCGATTACCTGGTCCACACCGGGCAAGAGATGCTTTGCCAAATGCGTGGTCTCAACATCCTCCATACTTGCCGCCCAGATACCGTGCAGCCGGCCGGCGCCGTACATGGTAATCAGCTTCCCCCAATAGGAGTCCAGAGCCTGTACCGAGCGGCCCACCAGATCGCCGTCCTTGTTGGGCGCCACCGGCTTGACGAAGGCGTTGGCCAGCGACCATAGCCCGCGATCACGCACCACCGCCATTACCAGCGAGGGTGGATTCTGTGCCGCCATGCTGTTCTGCTTCCCGGTCGGCACGGCCAGGATGGAGGCGCGTAGAAACGCTTCTACTGTTTTCTGGGCCAATTCAAGATCGCCGTCGAGGTTCTTGAGTAAGGCGCCGAGATCGATGTTGGCGTAGCGGTAAAAGCAGGCCGAATTGAACTCTACAGTGCCCAGCATGTCGGCGCCTGCGGTATCGTCCGGCTTCAAATCATCGACCGCCGTGTAGAAGTCGAACTCCATACTGACCTTGTTGGTGGACAGGGCGTGGGCTACCTGGCAGGCTGCGTCAATATTGTGGTCCGGTAGATCGGCCAGCATGCGACCGAACAGTGCCAGGTCCGCGGCCTTGCCACCCGTCAGAACACCCTCCATGGACTTCCCAATCGGCGCGGGAACGGCTTCCTTACCTGCCTTTTTTACCTGCTTCGCGCTTCGCGCCCTCGCGGGCTCGGCGCTCTCCTCGCTTGGGGGAACCGCCAGCGGCGCCAACTCATCCCAGTGCTGATCGAGCACCGTAACCAGAGCCTTGATTTCGGCATCGCCGAGGAACAGCAGATACTGGGTCTTCCCATCATCCTTGGGAACAAGCTTGATCCCGGCGAGGGCGACCTGGGCGACCGCCCGTGCCTCGGCCGCGCCATGACCATGGGCGTGAAGTCCGTCGGTCAGTGAGTCCAGCAGCCGCTTGGTCCGCGATGCCAGATTCGCCGCGGGCAGCAGCTCCTCGCTTTGGAATGTGTGGCGGATTGAACGCTTCAAGCACTGGCTGGAGACCCGAGCCCGCCGATAGCCGCCAAACTCGCAGTCCTTGGGCGCGTTGGTATCATCGCGGTTCAGATTCGAGGGAGCAAAGTTCTATAAGATGTGCAACTCGATAAACATCGGATCCTCCTCTATTTAGCCGTCAAATCAATGGTTGCCGTCTCACTCGTGGCGCCGGCCGCCTCCAAGGCCGTACTACCGGTCCAGTAAGCGCGCGCCCATCTTCGCTGTACAGATCGGTTATCCCATGACCAGCCCTGGATATCTCGCAATAGTTGCAGGTAATTCACCGGCACTTCCCCAGCCCGCATCAGGCTAATTCCGTGGCGAAGATGGTGCATCAGGGTTTTGTCGGAAGCATCCAGAAGGGCTACGAATCGCTTTTCGATACTCTCCGAGGAGCCTTCTTTCTGGCGCAACTGCCTGAAGGACGCACCGAGATTATTGTGAGAACCGCCCTCTTGCGAGGGCCAGTGCCGAGGATGCATTGCGAAGAGCGCGCCCACCAGGAAGTACGCATCTTCTTGCCAGGGCTTGGCATCGATGGGTAGGTAGCGGCCAATATATCGGTACATCTCCGTGACCATGCCGGTGTCTCGGCCCAGTCCGCGGCGCAGCGTGGCGAGTGCTGCCCTGTGCTCGGACTCGCGGGAATCCTTATCGCTGCCACGAGGAACCAGGCTCTCTAAATAGCCGATGAATCGGCTCTCCGCGGCCCGATAGGGCTGGTCTTCTTGTGGGCTCATGTGACCGCACCTCCTCCTGTAGTTGACTCAACTGGAACCAACGCCGCGCTCAATCGCCAATTGAAGATCCGTCCCGCGCCTGCGACGGCCTTGAGATTCCGCGCCGAATTGTCAAGTCCCCCGGTCATGGTCCGAAATGCCGATCGAGCCGCCTGCTCCAGTTCAAGCCGCCACCGTACTACGACGGGGCTCGTCTCGCCCTCCGCTTTATGTGCTTCCTGATCCGGTAGTTCGCCCACTAGTACACACTGGCCTAAATATCTTTGCATTCATGCGGTGCGCGCCTTGCCCTGGTAGGTCCACTTGAAGGGTTTGGCCATAGTGGCATTGTAGTAGGCAATGAAAGCCAGTACCCGTGCGGTGAGGTCGGTCACGGAGGTGAAGGAGCCGCGCCGGAGCAGTTTGCGGGTCAGAATGCTCAGCCAGATCTCCACCTGGTTCATCCAGGAGGCGTGCTTGGGGGTGTAATGGAAGACGATGGCGTGGCTGGGGGCGGCCAGAAAGGCGGCCCGGGTGTGCCGGGTGCGCAGGATGCCGCGCTTGCCCGGCTCCCCCAGGTCCTCGGCGACCCCCGAGCGGGCCGCGACGTAGCGCACCAGCGGGGTGGACAGATGAATGTTCAGGTTGTCGGCGGCGATATGCCAGCGGGTGGCGTCGGGATCCGTCGCCACCACCTGCTGCAGGTGAGCCAGAAAGTCGACCGCCGTGCGGCTGGGGCCGCAGGAGGGTGCCACGATCTGCCCGCTGACCACATCGCGGGTGATCATGAAGGAGGTGGTGCCGTGCCGGATGTACTCAAACTCGCGCCGTGCGACCTTGCCCGGCGGCGGCGGCAAGCCCGGATGGGCCCGTTCGAGGGCCTGCACGCCGGTCAACTCGTCGGTACTCAGCACCCGCGCGCCCCGTTCGGCCAGCGCGGGTGCCTCCTGATACAGCGTACAGAGGTCGGTGACCTTGGCGTCGAAGTCCGCCTCCTGGACCGAGGTGAGCCGGTAGCGGATCAGGTGCGGCCGGAGATCCCCTTTTTTAAGAGCCGCGCGGCATGGCGCGTCGAGATGGTCGTGACGATGCCGCGCCGGGTAATCTCCTCGGCGATTTCACGGCCGGTCCACTGGCTGATCGGGCGGCCGGCCTGCTCGGGCGCTTCGCAGGCCATGGCGATAATCGCGCAGACCTGTTCGGCCCCAATGCGCGCCGGCGCGCCGGGTCGGGGGGCATCGGCCAGGCGATCCGCCACGGACAACTCGCTCAGCGGGGCCGCCTGGAGGGCCAGCCGGCGGTCGCGCCACAAGCGCACCGCTTCTCGGGAGATCCCGACCTGGCGACTGACCGCCACCTGGGGGAGCCCCGCAGCGAGCAGCAACAGGATGCGCGCCCGCACGACCACCTGTTGGGCCGTACTGCGTGCTGCCACCAACCGGGTCAACTCCTCCCGCGCCACTGCCGTCAGTTCCAGCGTTGTCGCCCGTGATCCGGCCATCTGCTCGCCTCCGTTGCTCCCCGCGCGGGCCACCCCGGCCCAAGACAGACAGCATACCAGCCTGCAAGCTTATTTGAGCCCACGTCTACTAG
>JAICHN010000506.1 GCA_025924845.1 Chloroflexota bacterium
CGGGATGAGCGGATGATCGGAAGGGTACCCTGCCGGGAGGTAGCCTCGGGCCAGTCCGGCCACCGGATAGGACATGCCGTGCGGTAGATGCACGCCCGCGTTGCCGAAGCCGATACCGGCGAAAACGGCGGCAAGGAGCATCTGCTCCCGTGCCTCATCGTCCGTTGGATCCTCTACGGCGCGCACCAGGTTGGCGCCAACCATGCCGATGGCCCGTGTCGCCCAGATGTCGCTGATCGGGTTGGCGCCCTGGTAGGCAGGACGCAGGCTCGGCTGGTCGGGAGCAGGACGGTGATTGAAGGGAAGCGCCGTAAACGACTCCACGGCGTGGCTCAGCACGTCGAGCCCCGTGCAGGCCGCGACCAGCGGAGGGAGGGTACGAGTATTCTCCGGATCGACGATTCCCATAACTGGGCGCAGCGCCCGGTGGGCAATGCCGGTCTTGGCATGCATCTCCACCAGGTCGAAGATGGCCACGCCGGTAGTTTCGCTGCCCGTTCCCGCCGTGGTGGGAATAGCGATCAACGGTTTGAGGGGACCAGGTACGGGACGCGCCTCGCCGATCGGCGCGTTGACGTAGGCGAGCAGGTCAGCCGGATAGGTGGCGTACAGGTTAGCCGCCTTGGCGGTGTCCATGCTGGAGCCGCCGCCCACGGCAACGTAGCCGTCGAATCGCCCGGCGACGGCAACTTGAATAGCCTCCTGGAATGAGCCATCGGTCGGTTCGACCCGCACCCGGTCAAATATCTCAACGTCGATGCCCTCGGCGCGTAACGAGGCGAGGGCCAGGACGACCGGTTCGCCGTGCGCCAGGTTCGGATCGGTTACCAGCAGTACGCGGCGCGCGCCGAGACGTTTCATCTCGTAACCGACCTCGCGGGTGGCGCCGCGTCCATACTTGATGCTGGACGCATCCATGGTGAAGATCGTTTCCAGAGCCATCGGATTATTTCCTTCTATCTGCGTTCACTCTTGGCGCCAATCGATCACTACGCCCAGGTGTTCGGCAGGATGATCCAGCAGCCCAGCATACGCCGCCGGTACCCCCATCGGAGAGACGCGGTCGGTGATCAGGTCATTCAGACTGAACACTCCATCGCGCATGCAGGCAAGGATCCATTCCGTGCAGCCGGCGATGGAGCCGGGAAGTTGCCCACCGTAGAGCGGGATCTGCCACTCCCAGCCGCTGCGCAGCGACAGGTATTTGTTGAAGATCGGACGTACCAGGTCGGCGGCCACTACCTCGGTGCGCCGCTTCCACGCCGCCCCGATTAGGAAGACCTCACCGTGACGAGCAGCCAGGTCGAGCGCCGTGCGCACGCCGCGGTCCTGGCCCGAGCATTCCAGCACCGCTGCGCAGGTCGCGGCGTGGCCGCCAACTCCCGTAGTGGGATCGAGCGTTTCGGAAATGCCACAGGACTCCGCCAGCCGGCGCCGCTCCGTCAGGGGCTCCACGCCGAGCACGCGCACGCCGGCACGGCCAAGCAACTGGGCGGCCAGATTCCCCACCAGCCCCAGACCGGTCACCGCGGCCTGGTCGCCGGGGCGCGCCTTCATCAGCCGGATGCTCACCGCACTCACCTGCGCGAGACGCGCCAACGTCGCCAGATCGTGCGGTAGGCCTTCAGGCACGCGCACGCAGACGTGCCGTCGGGTGTCGAAGCGGGTCACCGACTGGTGCGGCGTGTGCGCCAACACCACATCTCCCACCCGCGTCGGCGCTTCGTCGCCCGCCCCCACTATCTCACCGACCGCCGCATAGCCGGGAGAGAACGGGTATGGCTCGCCGCGGTGCCCCAGCGTCTGGCCACCCGCGTAGTATGCCAACTCGGTGCCGGGGCTGATCACACTAAAATGCGTGCGTAGGAGCACTTCGGTGGGCGCGAGCGGCAAGTCGGAGACGTCGGCTTCCTCCAGTTCGGCCCGGCGGGGGGCGCCGATAACGATACACTGCGTTTTCACTCGTCAAGCCACTCTTCATCGATCTCGACGCCGAGGCCGGGCGCCTCGCCGTGAGTCAGGAAGCCATCCTGGGGCCGCGGCACGCCGCGCGCCTTGCCAAGCAGATCCCACAGGGCAATGTCCACCGCACTGATCGCCATGATCGGCAACCCTTTGCGCCCGTAAGGAAGCAAGGCGCGGAACATTTGGTCCCACAGCCGCTCCACATTCGCCGAATCCTCGCCAAGCAGTAGGTGAGCGAAATTCCCCTCGACGATCATTCCGGCCGGCGCGGGCGCGGTAGCACCGATGCCGACCAAGCCCTCGTCGGTTTCGATTCGTACCGGCACTTCGTAGTCCCAGCGCGTGCGCGAGGAGGAGCGTCGCTCCTTGTAGCGTGGATAGAGAACACATCAAGCGCACGCGTCGCCGATTTCGCGCGTGTTCCCGCCTGTGAACCGCTGTTTTCCATGTCGGAGATTACAGCATGTCTACTTGCCTGCTGTCAAGACTTGGTATCGCTTACCGCTCCCAAGGGATAAGGTGCGCCACCCGCGAGGCCGGGGTGGGGCGAACCAACTCTTGCCGGCCCACCATCGGATACACCGACAACCGCCGTTCGGGCAACCTAACTCACGAAGCCTGCCGCTCCCATACGTAGGTGAGCCAACTGGGAGCGGGACGGCCAACCAGGGTGACCAACTCGACCGGCGACACATAGCGGAACTGATCGATCTCCACCCCATCCGGGCTCGGTACGCCGGCAATGGTCGCCGTATAGTACAGGGTGAGATGGCCCTGTTCGGTCTCGCCATGGAGAAGCGACCCTACCCGCAACTCCGTACCCAGTTCCTCCCCCAGCTCACGCTCCAACGCGGCATGCGGCTGCTCACGCTTGCCGACCAACCCACCGGGCAGTCCCCATGCCTGGCGGCGGTAAGTATGGTGCGCGACCAGAATCCGTCCCCGTGAGTCGCCGATTACGGCGCACACACCCATAGTGACCCGCCGCGCGGCCAGGCGGAACACCAGGCGGCGACCAAGGGAGGGCAGCAGCGGCCAAATCCGATAGGTGAGCCGGCGAGCTAGGGACAGGCGGGCACTTTTACCGGTAGATGGGGAGGTCGAGCGCGACATGCCGTCATCCTCGGCCGGGGCGGAAGCCGATGTGACCCGCGAGGGAAGAGTTCTCATATTCATAGTTCATCTTGCCTTCCGTTACATTCGGGGACGATTCACTTGTAACCAGCGTAAAGGCAAGATGTGACCGGACAATGCCCCGACGGTGCCGAGAGCGCGGCGAAAATGTGACGGAAGTGTGTTTCCGGACGGCCTGTTGGGTTGGACGTGGCGTGGAGACCGCGCCCATCTCGACAGCAGTTTGACGACTCTCAGTCGAGGATCAAGGGCGCCCGCTTCACCAACGCCGCACGACCAACGGCCACAGCCCTGCCAGGACCGCCAGCGGCACGGCGACCGCAACCACCGTGACGAGGCCGAGCATGGGTTGAATCCCCACTCTCGCCGCCGCTACGCCCGCCAGGAGCGGCCCGGCGATAGGCCCAAGCGTGCCGGCGGCGGAAAACACGCCGAGCGCCCAGGCCCGCTCGGAAGGAGGGGTCAGATTGGCTAGAAGGGTAACCCCGGCAATCGCGTAGGCGGAAAAGCTCACCGCGTCGAGGCACTGTACGGCAATAAGCTGCACCGGGGTGTGTACGACGAGATAGAGGGCATAGCGCATCGGTACCGCGACGAGGCCAAAGGTCAGGACCAGGACGCTCGACCCTCGATCGACCAGAGAGCCGATGATGATCATTAGTGGAACCTCCATGAGCGCCGACACGGTGCCTACCAGACCTACCGCCGCGAACGAGCCGTGCAGTCCACGCATCAAGAGCGGTACGTACGTATCACTGGTGCTGCCCACG
>JAICHN010000507.1 GCA_025924845.1 Chloroflexota bacterium
GGCGATGCCCACCGTTACCAATGGGGGCCGCGTCTACACCTTCCACCTGCGCCCCGGTCTGCGCTTCGCGGACGGCACACCGCTCACGGCGTCGGACGTCGCGTTCACGATCAATAGGGCGGCCGACCCGAGCACCAAGAGCTGGGCAGTGGGTGAACTGAATACGATCAAGGGCTTCGATCAGGTCGAGGCGGGCAAAACCAAAACACTATCCGGCGTCCAGGTCATTGACCCCCTTACCGTGCGCTTTAACCTTTCCCAGCCGGACGGCGTGTTCACCTATAAGATGAGCATGGCGAATTTTTTTATCGTGGAGCCGAAACAGGTGCAGCGCTACGGCGCCGACTTCGGTAAGCATCCATTGGGCAGCGGCCCATTCAAGTTTGTCTCATGGACACCCGGCCAGAGCATGGTGGCGGTTCGCAACCCCTACTACTATCGGAAGGACGCGAACGGCGTGCAACTGCCGTATCTTGACAAAATCACCTGGCTGGTGAATGTTGATGATACGCTGGCGGTGCTGAAGTTGGAGCGAGGCGAGGTCGACGTGTTGGCCGACGGGGTGCCGAAGGAGAGCTACGCGGCGGTAGCGGCGGACCCCAAGTTCAGCAAGCTGCTGATGCAAGAGCCGGCGTTGTATACCTATCAGGTCGGCTTTAACGTGAAGATGAAGCCCTTCAACGATATCCGCGTGCGTCAAGCGGTGGCTATGGCAATCAATCGGCCGCGCTTGATCAAGCTGATCGGCAAGAATCGCGTCTTCCTCTCCACCCAACGCTACCCTAAAGGGCTGGACGCTTGGGATCCCACCTATCAGCCGCTGCCGTTCGATCCGGCGCGCGCGAAGGCGCTCCTGGCCAAGGCTGGTTACCCTAACGGTTTCTCGACCACCTATCTGGTCGGAAACTGGCCCGATTCGGCGGACTCGATCGTCGGGCAGGCATTACAGCAAGATCTGGCCGCGATCGGCATCAAGCTTACCATCCGTACAGCCACCTCGCAGACCGCATCCGATCTCACCAACAAACCGAACACCATTCCGCTGTTCACGCAGTGGTGGGGTCCGGACTTCCCGGAAGCTACCGATTTTATCGCCCCGCAGTTCTCGTGCGGCCAGGAAGCGCCCCACGGCAGCAACAATCTCTACTACTGCAACCCACGGGCTGATAAGCTGCTCTTCGCGGCGGAGGCTCAGGTGAACCATGCCAAGCGCATCGCCGTCGAGCGCCAGTTACAGAAAGTGATCCTCGACGATGTGGCGGTATTCCCGCTCTTCCAGACCTACTATGTGACGATCAGGCCGGCGCGGTTGGCCAACTTCTATATCCATCCGATCTGGAGCTGGGATTACGCCTACTACAAGTTGGCAAGCTAATAGCCGGCTGGAGCCGGATTGAGTAGACTGAGGTTTTCCACTCCACGTGCCGCTACAAAGAGCGTGCCGTGCCGGCTGCCGGCACGCTCTTCCCCGTTCTCACACCCATAGTCGACGCCTTCGGCGTCCGGGCGGATGTATCGTACCGATGGGGCGACGCTTTTCAACCGAACTTGTCCATAGCGCGAATGGGCCGACCGTTGCCGACGATCTCGAGGCTCTCGCGCCGGGTCTGAGCAATAGGCAGCGCGTGCTGCGCCGTTTGCGGCGGAACCCACTCGCGTTGCTGGGCATTGCGATCGTGCTCTTCCTCGTGGCCCTTGCCGTGTTCGGCCCGTTGGTGGCGCCGCACGACCCCAACATGCAGTTCGACAGCGGGCTGGACGACAATGGTAATCCCATTGCATCCACCCCACAATTCCTCTTAGGCACCGATACCCTGGGCCGCGATATGCTGAGCCGGATCATTTACGGCGCCCGTGTCTCACTGACTGCCGGCGTGCTGGCCAACGGCCTGGCCATGGCCGTGGGTCTTCTCGTCGGCCTGGTGGCCGGCTTTCGGGGCGGCCGGCTGGGCACGTTGCTGATGCGTCTTACCGATATCATGCTTGCCTTCCCGGGATTGGTCTTCGCCATGGCCCTGGTCACGGCCGTGGGACCAAGCCTGACTGCAATCATCATTATTATCGCGGCAACCGTATGGAGTTCCATGGCGCGGATCATTCGCGGCCAGGTGGTGGCGATTAAGCGCCGAGACTTCATCGAGGCGGCGCGCGCGATCGGCGTTTCCGACGCCGGCATTTTGTGGCGTCACGTGCTGCCCCAGCTGATTGATGTCGTGCTCGTGTACCTCACGCTCAACATTGCCGGGACCGTGTTGCTGGAATCCGGGTTGAGCTATTTGGGACTTGGCATCCAGGTGCCGACTTCCGATTGGGGAGCCATGATTACCAGCGGGCAGGCCTATTTTCAGTCGGCGCCCTGGCTCTTTCTCTATCCCGGCGTCGCCCTCATGCTTACCGTCCTCGGCTTCAACCTGCTAGGTGATGGGCTGCGCGACGCGCTTGACCCACAGGGGGAATTGCGCTGATGTTGTCGTACCTTACGCGCCGTATCCTGTGGATGCTGGTGGTGCTCTGGGGCGTGACGATCGTCACCTTCGTGATGCTCTACCTGATCCCGGCCGCTCCGGCGCGCGCCATCGGCGGCCCCACTGCTTCGGCGCAGGCCCTGGCCAACATCCGCCATAACCTGGGGCTTGATCGGCCTCTAGCGGTGCGCTATGGGCTATGGATCTGGCATCTTCTGCACGGCGATCTTGGCACTTCTTTCAAATATCAGGTGCCGGTGCTCGATTCCATAATGCAGCGACTGCCGGCGACCGCGGCGTTGGCGGGGGCCGGCCTTTTCTGCGAGTTACTGATCGGTATTCCTATCGGCATCATCTGCGCCATCCGCCCCTACACCTGGCTCGATCGCCTGCTCACCCTCTTCTCGCTGCTCGGCATCACCGCGCCCTCATTCTGGCTCGGCCTGGTGTTACTCTATTGGGTGGCCTTTCGCCTGCAATTGCTACCGCTGGGCGGCTACGGCGGCTTCGATCACTTGATCTTACCGGCCCTTACCATCGGGTTGGCGGGCGGCGCCTGGTATGCGCGGCTGTTGCGCGCCGGCATGCTGAATGTGCTGCATGCCGACTACATCAGGACGGCACGGGCCAAGGGGGTGCCCGGCGGCTGGGTTGTGCTGCGCCACGCCCTGCCCAATGCCTTGCTGCCCGTGGTCACGCAGATCGGGCTGGATCTGGGCGCCCTGTTGAGCGGCGTACTGATCGTGGAGGTCGTCTACGGCTGGCCCGGCATCGGCAACTGGGCCTGGACGGCCGTGCAGAGCCTCGACTACCCCGTGGTCCTCGGTACGGTACTGGTCTCGGCCGTGTTTATCTCGCTCTGCAACCTGATCGTCGATCTGATCTATCCGCTGCTCGACCCGCGAGTCAACTACGACGACTAATACCGCGTAGCGTAAGTCTCTCTACCCTGGTAGGGGCACCCCTACGGTACGTGCTGTTGGTCCATATCCCGTCCCCATTGCCGTCCAAAGTTCAGGGCACCCACAAGGGGTGCCCCTACGGAACCGCTGTTGAGGGCAGCTCGGCAAGCCGTTACAGCCGCGACACCAGGCCGGGCGCCAACACCTCTTGCACTGTATCCCCCAATAAGTTGAGAATCAACGCGGTCAGAAAGATGGCCAGGCCGGGAAAGGTAGAGAGCCACCAGTTGGTGAGCAGATATTGTTGTCCGGCGTTGACCATCGAGCCCCACTCGGCCGTTCCCACCGCCGCGCCCAGGCCCAGGTAGCTCAAGCCGGCGAAAGTTACCAGCACGTTGCCCATGTCCAGCGTCAGTTGCACCAGCACCGGCGCGATGCCGTTACGCAGGATATGCACCATGATAATACGCGAGTGCGAGGCGCCGAGGCTGCGA
>JAICHN010000508.1 GCA_025924845.1 Chloroflexota bacterium
AACGGCGCCGGCTTCGACATCGCCTTGGGAGCCAAAGCGCTCTGAACATTTTCTTGAGGAGTGAACATGTCCGCCGTTGTATTCATGGACCGGCTCGAGCCGGCGGACAGTAAGCGCGACGCTCTGATCGGCCTGCTACGCGAGTTCGCCGAATCGATTAACGGCTCTTCACACCTGCCTCGAGCGCCGACACCGGCGCGGTCAGGAACACCCTGACGTGGCGCGGCACCTCCCGCCGCCGGCACGCCCTGTTCGGCCGGCACCAGGCGTGCCCCGTAGGGTAACCCAGGGCTACAGGTACGGGCACGCCGCGGATTCCGTAGTACCTCGGTGGAAAACTCAGGCTCCGAGAGGGCAAGCGTGTCTACAATGAGGGAGAGGTGAGCACGCGAAGTCGGCGGGACAATGAAACTGTTTACAATCGGCCATGGCAATCACGGTATTGCCACGTTTCTCGGGTTGTTGGAGACGAACGGCGTACGGACCGTGGTGGATGTGCGGACCATGCCCTACAGCCGCTACAGTCCTCAATTCAATAAAGACGATCTTGACAAGGCGTTGGCGGGGCGCGACATCACGTATCTGTTCGCGGGAAAATACCTGGGCGGCCGGCCGGCGGACCCTACCTGCTATAAGAGCGGGATTCTCCCCGTCGAGGGAACGGACTATCTCCATGAGGTAGACTACTCGGAAGTGATGAAGCGCGATTGGTTCCTCAAGGGGATACAGCGGTTGCTCGAATTGGCGGATCGGCAGACCACCTCCATCCTCTGTAGCGAGGAGGATCCGGCGCGCTGCCACAGGCATCATCTGATTGCGAGATACATATTGGCCCAGGATCCCGAAGCGGCTGTGCGGCATATCCGTGGAGACGGCACGGTCTATCCAGCCACTACTATCCTCAAAACGGTTGATAAGCCGGCTGTTCTGCAGCACACCCTGTTTTAGGCGGGAATGAAGATCTATACGATCGGCTTTACCCAGAAGCGGGCCGAGACGTTTTTCACATTGCTGCGTCAACATGATATCCGCCGTCTGGTCGATATCCGGGTCAGCCCCGATGGGCAATTATCGGGTTTTGCCAAAAAGGACGACTTACCCTATTTTCTTTCCCGTCTCGCCGATGGTTGCACCTATGTCCATATGCCGGAACTGGCCCCGAGCAAGGAGATTCTCCGCGAGTACAGAGAAGATGGGAACTGGGCACGCTACGTGGAGCGCTTCGAGTCATTGATGAGCGCCAGGAATATCCCCATCTCTCTCGACCGCGCGGCGTTCGAGGCTCAAGACTCTTGCCTGTTGTGCAGTGAGCCCACCCCCAAACAATGTCATCGCCGCTTGGTGGCGGAACGCCTCGCGGCCTCCTGGCCCAACGTGGAGATTGTCCACTTGTGAGGAAGTCGATCGTCATCACCGACCTGACGCGTATGCAACAGGGGCGCGTCTGCGTCGCCGGTTACGATGCCGACTTGCGCTGCTTCCGACCGGTGCTGCCGCCGCCCGGCATTCTAGAGTTCGGGCTGCGCAAGGGCGGAGCACCGATCCTATTTCCCGGGGAGGAGGTCGAGTACGAGTTTATCGAACCCACTCCCGAGCCGCCGCACACCGAGGACGTGCGCTACGATCCGAACTCGATCCGTTTAGTCCGCCGCATAGCCGACGAGTCCTGGCGCGACCTGCTGGAGAGGACCGCGGTTGAGAATGTTCAAGCTGTCTTCCAGCAGCCAATCCTGGCCGTGCCCGGCCGCTTCGTGCCCGCCGGCCGGGACACGCGCTCGCTCGGCACTCTCGAACTGCCGGCTATTACAGAGGTGATCTACAGACAACGAGAGGACGGCGGCTGGGATTATCGACTTAGCTTCGATGACGCTCAGGGTGCCCGCTACCGGTTGCCGGTGGTAGACCTCACCTGGCGCTACTTCCTGGATTGGCGACGCGCGGCGGGACAAGAACCGCGGGAGATTGCCGCCGAACTCGCGGCCACCCTTCAGGCACGCCGGACCTTTCTACGACTCGGCCTCTCGCGCGGTTGGGAGCGGCATCCCGATAAGTGCTTCCTCCAGGTGACCGGCATTCATACCTTTCCCGACTATCTGGATGGACGGACGTTCGCGGATTTCGCGCCGCGACCGATCACTATGCCGACCCCACCCACCATTGGCGAGGAAGGGCGTGCCGTACTTCGCGAGCAGGCGGAAGCACACTTGCGGGCGCTCGCGGGCGATAATGCGCGATTGCGTGACGACCAGTGGGTCGCCATCGAAGCGCTGGTGGTGAATCATTCCCGTGCCCTGGTCGTCCAACGGACGGGCTGGGGCAAGTCGGCGGTGTACTTTGTGGCCACGGGGCTGCTGCGAGCGGCGGGCGCCGGGCCGACCGTCATTGTTTCGCCCCTGTTGGCGCTTATGCGGAACCAGATCGCGGCCGCGGCGCGGGCGGGTTGTAAGTCCGTCACGATCAATTCGACGAACGCCGAGGAGTGGTCGGAAATCCATGAGCGGATCAATCGGGGCGAAATAGACGTTCTGTTGGTCTCCCCGGAGCGGTTGAACAATCCGGGTTTCCGCGATCAAGTGTTGCCCCGTTTGGCCTCGACCTGCGGGTTGCTCGTCGTAGACGAGGCACATTGCATTTCGGACTGGGGACACGACTTCCGTCCAGATTATCGGCGGCTGCGCACGCTGCTCCGTGACTTACCCGCCGCTATTCCGGTGCTCGCCACCACGGCTACCGCGAATACACGCGTGGTGGAGGATGTCAGTGAGGTGCTTGGCCTGGGACAGGATAGGGAGAATGTCCTCGTCCTTCGCGGCACCCTCGACCGTGAATCGCTCTATCTGTCGGTCCTGGTCCTACCGAGCCATGCCGAACGTCTGGCCTGGCTTGCCGATCACCTGCGGGACCTGCCGGGGTCGGGCATTATCTATACGCTGACCGTTGCCGCGTCTCAGGAAATCGCCGATTATCTTCGCGAACGCGGGTATGTCGTCGCCTCCTACTCCGGTCAAACCGATCACGACGAGCGGTTAGCGGCCGAAGAAGACTTGCTGCACAATCGGGTCAAAGCACTGGTAGCGACCAGCGCCCTCGGCATGGGATTCGACAAGCCCGACCTGGGGTTCGTCATCCACTTTGGCGCCCCGGCGTCGCCGGTCGCCTATTACCAACAGGTTGGACGGGCTGGGCGCGGCGTGGAGCGGGCGGAGGTGATTCTCCTACCGGGCCAGGAGGACGAAGCAGTTTGGCAGTATTTCGCCTCGGTCGGCTTTCCCCGCGAAGAACAAGTGCGCGCCGCGCTTGCGGCCCTGGCCGAGGAAAGCAAACCGATCAGTACTCAGGTACTGGAAACGAGGGTTGATTTATCGCGCGCCCGGCTTGAGGTGATGCTCAAAGTACTTGACGTCGAAGGAGCGGTCCGCCGGGTGCAATCCGGTTGGGAGGCGACCAGCCGGCCCTGGACGTATGATACCGAGCGCTATGCGAAGGTCGCGGCGGTCCGACTCGCCGAGCAGCAGGCAATGCGCGACTACATCGCGAGCGGACAATGTCGCATGCAGTTCTTGCGTGAACAACTCGATGATCCGAATGCCGCGCCGTGCGGGCGCTGCGACAACTGCCGAGGCACTCTTCTGCCTGGCCGCATCGACGAGATGACCTTGCATGCCGCGCGCACTCGGCTGAGCCGCCCTGGAGTGACGCTCGATCCGCACCGGCAATGGCCAACCGCGATGAAGGCACTGGGCGTGCCGTTGACGGGCAGGATCGCCGCCGAGCATATGGCCGATCCAGGCCGCGCCATTGCCCGTTTGACCGATCTCGGCTTTGGGCCGCGCTTGCGGGAAGTGCTGGCCATGGATCGC
>JAICHN010000509.1 GCA_025924845.1 Chloroflexota bacterium
AATCAGCAGTACGAAGGCAAACCCGACCGCGGTAAGGATCGGCGCCACCGCGGCCACGCCCGCGTAGGCGGTGGCGGCGAGCGGCCCTATCGCCAGGAGAATGGCTTCCAGCACGCCCAGAATGGTGCCCCCGATAAAGGAGAGCAACCATGCTTGCCAGGTGGACATCTGGGTGATATTCGTCCAGTCCAATCGGGGGAACAGGAGGCTGAGCAACATGCTCCAGCCGATCAGCGATCCGCAGAACAGTGCCGCCCCTATCGCCGCGAGCGCCGCCAGATCCCAGGGCAGATGGTCGCCGATCGTGATCACCACCACCAGCCCTTCCATGGCTATGAGCAGCGGCATGTAGATGGCCAGGAACTTATCACGAAGTACGGCGAGCGCCGTTACCGGCCAGGTGCGCAGCAGGATAAAGGTTCTTGACTCTCGATTAATGATGGTCAGGCTCAGCGGCGCTACAAGCGAGGAGGTGAGAAAGTTCATGCCCGCTACCGCGAGCAGGAAACGAAGGCCGGGCCGCAAATCGCTGGTGCCGAACCGAAAAATGAGCGTATAGGAGAAATAGACGGAGACACCGAGCGGCAGGATCAGCGCCGCCCACTGCTGCGGGTCACGCGCGAAGACCAGCCACTCCTTGGGAAGGAGATGGGAGAGCCCGAACAGGGGCCGCCGAATCAGGTGGATGCCCGGCGTGGCATCGCCCAGCCGCAGCGGCTCCGAGAGCCGTGTGGCCTCCTGGAAGTTGGCCCACCCTCCGCTAAAGGTGTGGAGCGCGGTACCGATCGCTACCGCGAAGGCGGCCGCGCCGACCACCGCGAAGCACAGGGCATAGCCGAGCGAGGCGGCGAAGTGCTGATCAGCGGCAAGGGTAAGGCCCGCCGCCGGCCAGGAGGGGGGCAGTTGCGCCAACCATTCGTGGTGCAGATTGTCCACTAACCCGGTCGCCTGTTTCAGGCTCGACGCGCTTCGATTCGACCAAATGATCTCTTGCGAGAGATAGAACGCCGCACCCAGGATGGCGCCGCCGACCGTGACCAGGGTGCGGGCACGGGCGGGCGGGAAGACGGTGAGAAAGACAAAAGTCAGGATCGCGCCCAGGCAGGTAGGGATGATCGGCATCAGCAGCAAGGTGAGCACGCTGAACACGAAGTAGCCCGCCGGCAAATGGAGTCCTACTCCCAGGCCGAACAGGAACGGCCCCATGAGTGGGACAACCAGGACGTACTGGCGCAGCATCCCGGTGAGGAGCTTCTCGGCGAACACAACCCCCGAGTTCAGCGGGGTGGGGAGGAGGATGGATAGATCGGACTTGTAGGTATACGTACCGACCGTGAGGGGAAATGAGGCGAGCAGCAACATAGCGAAGCTGATGTTGAAGAAAGAGATCAGGGTGCTGAACAGCCGCACCGTGTCCACGCCGTGCGCGCCCGGTTCGGCGGCCCCGACCAGATCGAGGGTCCGCGGGGCCACCTGATAGACCGTGAGATCCACCATCGCCACGGCCAGAAGCACCACCATCCAGCCCAGTACATGCCGCCGGCCGCGCCGGAACAGCGCGTTGCGGACGGCGCGGAGGCGCATCGCGTAAATGAGCAGCAGCGTTCGCACCGACCGGCCTCCTCAGCGCGTGCATTGCCGACGCGCGTTTGTGCTTTCCTCAACGTAGCAGCCGGTGCCCGCGCCCGCAATGGCATGAATAGGCAAGTCAATCCGGATCCGCGTCTTGCCGCGCCCCCATGACGGCCTGCATACTGGGATGACACGAGGAGGATCCGTGCTTTCCGTTGCCGATCAGTACCTTGAGGCAATTTACACGCTTCGGCGCGAGCATGAGGATGCCTTCGCGGTGACGCTGGCCGAGCTGTTTTCCGTCTCGCGCGCCAACGCGAGTGCCACCCTGGGGCGCCTCACCCGTGATGGGCTGGCGCGGATTGATGGTCGTCAAGTACTGCTTACCGCCGAAGGCAGGCGCCGCGCCGAGGCCGGTCTCCGCCGCCATTTATTGACCGAGTGCTTTTTGCTTCAGGTGCTGGGCATGGATTGGACGGTAGTACACGCGCAGGCGCGCAGCTTTGAAAGCGGCCTCACCCCCTTGCTCGAGGAGCGTATTGATCAAAGGCTCGGCTACCCGCGCGCCTGTCCGCACGGCACGCCCATCCCCCGCGCCGAACCGGCAATGGACGAGCCGGAGGCCATGGCGCTGCTTCATGCGCCGACCGACACGCCCTTGACCATCGCCTGGATCAGCGAGTTGGTGGAGTACCGACCGGAATTGCTCGGCTTTTGCGATGAGCACGATCTGCGTCCGGGCACGGCGGTGCGCGTGCGATCGGGGGCCGGTCCCAGCGTATCGCTGGTCCTCGATGGAGAGACACTGGTCATTGATCCAGCCCTGGCGGCACGGATCTGGGTCCGTCCCGCCTGACCCAGTACACTCCGGCACCGGCCGGGTGGGGGACGGGACCTGCGAATGCGTTCGCATGGCAGGGACGAACGGCTGCGGCCGGGTGCGGCCCAGTGCATCCCCCACGCGGCACCCCGCGCGACCACGGTCGCGCTCGTCCCTAACAGGGGACCGCGGTCCCCGGCTTCCCGCATCCTGCCCGCTCCTACGGGCGGCGGCTGGAAGCCCCGGTGCCGGTATCTACCTCTAAATGCGGGTGGGCCTCACACTTGTGGTCGAGGCCGCGTGGTAGGGGCGCGGGTCTCCAGGCCCGCTTGGTTCGGCCACGGCTCATCCGGTAAGACGCCGCTGCCGCCTGGACTACGGCGGGCCTGGAGACCCGCGCTCCTATTTTGAGTCCTTGAAGCCGGTCGGCCGCATTTCCACAAACGCGAGGCGCACCCATGTCGCCTCATTGGGCATCGCCGGCGGACAGGATGTGGTAGGATTCCCTGATTGCTGTTTCCGGAGTGGGAGGAGAGAGTGATGGCGGCGGCCGAGCGCGTACCGGTCATTATCGATTGCGATCCGGGGCACGACGACGCCGTGGCCCTGCTGCTGGCCGCCGCTTCACCCGCTCTCGATCTCCGCCTCGTGACCGTGGTAGCGGGAAATCAAACTCTCGACCGTACCCTACGCAATGCACTGTCCGTACTCACCGTCGCCGGCGCGTCTCACGTGCCGGTAGCGGCGGGCGCCGATCGCCCATTGGTCCGGCCGCGTATCGTGGCGGGCCACATTCACGGGGAGTCGGGACTGGATGGACCGGTGATGCCGGAGCCCGGCTTCGCGCCGTCGCCGCGCCATGCCGTGGATCTGATTATCGAAACCCTTACCACGAGCGATGATCCGGTTACGCTGATTCCGCTCGGTCCTCTGACCAACATCGCCCTGGCGCTGCGTATGGCGCCCCACATCGCGCCGCGAATCAAGGAGATCGTGCTGATGGGCGGCTCGATCGGGCTCGGCAATACCACCCCGGCGGCGGAGTTCAATATCCACGCCGATCCGGAGGCGGCCGCCATCGTCTTCGGCAGCGGCGTGCCGATCACCATGGTTGGCCTTGATGTCACCTATCAGACTCAGGCCACGGCGGCGCGGCGAGCGCGCATCGATGCCTTGAACTCGCCCACTGCCGCCCTGGTTGGCGGTTGGCTCGATTTCTTCGGCGACCGTTACCGGGAGGTGTACGGGCTGGACGGGCCGCCCCTGCACGACCCCTGCGCGGTGGCCCAGGTGATCCAGCCCGGCCTGGTGCGGACCATGCCGATGGCGGTGGAGATCGACATCTCGCACGGGCCGTCGTATGGGCGCACGGTGTGTGACCGGAGGGGAGTGACCGGGCGGCAGGCGAATGCCGAGGTGGGACTCGATATCGATGTGGACGGCTTCTACGACCTCCTG
>JAICHN010000510.1 GCA_025924845.1 Chloroflexota bacterium
GCGGAATGCTCATGGCGCCGCGTAGAGGCCACGTCCGCCGGAGGGGATTGCGGACGCGGCTGAAACGCACGAGCGCCAGGCACGCCGCCCCGAGGCGGCCCGAGGGCGTCTTGGTCCGTACACTCTCCCAAATCCGTCAAAGAATACGGCGCGGGCGAGGAAAGCGGACGGAGCATCGCTATCGACGTAAGAGTCGGCCCCTGGTGCTTCAAGTGCCGCTGGTGATGCTTAGCCTGATCGTGGCCTGGTGGCTGCTCACCGCCCTCCGCCAGGGACAGGACGTGATCACGCAGGGGAAGGACGCGATCAAGCAGGGGCAGGATGCGATCAGCCATGTCCTTCCCCATCAGCCGACCCGCCTACCCCATCTTCCAACCATCGTCAATACGGCATCCTTGACCATAACTGGCCCGCCCAGCCTGGACGCAACCCGCGTGAACGACATTCTGGCCGCCTATCACTCGCCCTTGCAAGGGCAGGGAAAAGCCCTGGTAGCGCTCAGTACGCACTACAAGATCGATGACGCTATAGCCCTGGCCTTTTTTGTGATGGAGAGCAGGGCAGGTACCAAAGGGGAAGCGGTTCATACCCGCAGTTTCGGCAATCTTCGCCCCATGCCGGGCGCGCCCGCGGCGGACGGCTACCGCCGGTACGATTCCTGGCTCGAGGGAGCGACGGAGTGGTTCCAACTGATTCGTACGCTCTATATCAATACGCTGAAGCTCACCACGGTAGAGCAGATCATCCCCGTGTATGCGCCCGCGTCGGATAACAACGAGCCGCCCGCGATGGTGGCAGGCATTCATCAACTGGTTTCCTGTTGGCGAGGCCACGTGGATGCGTGCCCCGATTCGCCGGCCGAGATACGGGATCTGGTAGCGGCCCAGTATGGTTAGCCTGGATTATCCATGACGATAGGAATCCTGGGAGCGCGGGCGTCTCGCCCGTCCCCGTCGGAGGTCGGGCGAGACGGGGACGCTCAAGATAGGCGCGCTCCCTGGCGCTCCCTCGTGAATAATCCAGGTTAGGAGAGGATCGCCCATGAGCACGCGCTCCGGCCGGCCGGCGGGGATCGGCAAGGCAGTGCCGGCCGTACTGTCGAGCCGGATCGGAAGCCTGGTGCCCGCGGCGGCAGACCCGCACACTCGGGCGATCACGATATGGAACGGTGCTGCCGTCGCCATGGACGGGCCAATAGCCGTCGATCTCGACCTTGAGGACGATGCCGAGGGCTACGAACTGATCGACACCGCCGGCAACCCGGTGCCGCATCGATGGGTAGGCGCGCGGGGCGCGCCGCCGACTCGCCTGGATCTGCCGCGCCATAAGGTTCCCGACTTCGACGGGGTCATGGTCCACCTACAAGGCGATCGGGTACTCGGTAGGGGCGTTCTGGCGGTAAGTATGAGGGTGCTGCGCGAGACGCTGCACATCGAGATAACCCTGGGCGATACCGCCGTGCTGTACCGCGCCGATCTGGAGGAGATGGTTCAAGACGCCTTCGCGTTGGCCGACGACGCGGACTGCCGACGCATCAGCGTCACCCTCCACCGCGCCGGTACCTTCCACCTGGCGGCGTGGGTACCCAACGTCCCCGCCTACGGCTACCAGACCTTACTGGTGCGCCCCCGCCCGAAAGCCGGCGTTCGTCTCCCGATCGCCGCCCCAAGGCCCGAACTATTCTCGGATTGCGAAGGCGAGCCCGATCGAGGCGAGGCGAAGCCGGCGACGAGTGCCCTTGCCGGCGGGGACGAAGGCTTCCTGCTGCCGATTGCCCAGGCGGGCGCCGTGCCGCTGCAAACCAACGTGGCGCCCTGCGTGGAAGGCGTCCTGCCGCCAAGCGCCTCGTTGGTCACGGTGAGCCCGGATACCGTGGTGCTTGGCGACCTCAAGGAAACGGAAAGCGGCGACGGTGTCCTGTTCCGTCTGTGCAATAATGCCACTCACGCGGCGCGCGCCCACGTGGAACTGCTCCTGGCGGTCCGGGCAGCCGAACTGATCGACCTGAACGAGCGGCCGATCGAGGTTTTGTGGGAGGGTGAACCGCGCCTTGACTTCGCGCTCGCCATCCCACCCCAGGAGATAGTGACGATACGTCTGCAATGGGTGACTGAAGCATCGAGCACGGACACCATCTGAAGGCAAAGCGGAGAGCGCCCTATTGCGAATCTTGGCCTTATACCTTGTCTACGTGGGGGCCATCGTCCTCAACGGAGCGATCGTCCTTTGTAAACGTTCACCAAGGCGCGCCTCGTACCCCGACCTTTGGGACATCCCGGGAGGTCATAAGGAGACAGTCATGCAACGGTTGATCTGGTCGTGCTGCATCTGTGTCACGCTGTCGGCGGCGCCATCCATAACCAACGTGGCTCTGCCCGCCCACGCCGCGGCGTCCCACATGCTGGTGTTGCGCACTGGTCTGGGGCAGAGCGAAGGGCTTGCCGCGGTGCAGACCGGCGGCACTCCACCGCTTTCGCTTCCGTTGGGCTTGCTCGACCGAAGCGGCCAAACCCTCTACGCCGCTCGAGCGCAATCGGACGGTACGACTCTGGTGCAAGTGATTGATGTCGCCGACAGCCAGGTTGAGCGCTCAATGCGCATCCAGGGGATTTTTTCTACCCGAAGCGGTGACTACGCGGAAGGGGCGCTGCCGCTGCCGGGACAGTACAACAATGTCGCGCCGGCTGCGACCTTCCGACTGACGTCCTCAATTACCGCCGCGCCGCGACTCGCGCGGCGCGAGGGAGGGGTGCCGGTGTTGTTACCGGTTGGCGTTCGGGCGACAAGCCTCGCTCGTGCCGGCTTTCCGGCGGACGGATCACAGGTGTTGAGCGCGCTGTCGTTTAATGCTCGCTGGCTCGCCTTACGCGAGGAGGCTTCAATTAATGGCAACACGACGCATTTCCTTGTCATTGATACGCAAAAGATGCGCATGGTCGCCAATCACACCCTTGCCGGTCAGTTCGGGCTGGATGCGATCAGCGCGGACGGGCGGATTCTGTACCTTATTCAATCGCTGCCTGATAGCGGATTCGGCGTGTATCAGGTGCGGTCATTCGATGTGGCACGGGGCGTGCTGGATACCAAGATAGTGGCGCAGCGTGGCGAGGAGCCCGGTTCGATGAGCGGCGAAGCCTGGACGCGAGTCTGGTCACCGGACGGTACCTGGCTGTACACCCTCTACATAGGGAATAATGGGCACGCCTTTGTCCACGCCCTGGATCTGAGAGCGCGCACGACCATTTGCCTGGACTTTCCGTCAATCTCCAGGGACACCGGACTGATGGCACACTTCACCCTGAGCGCGGCGCCGGATGGCCGCACCCTCTATGCGGTGAACTCCGCCCTGGGGGTGGTAGTAGCGGTGCAAAATCTGCCCCGCGGCAGCATGCGGCTCGTTCACTTGCCCACGCGGGCGGGCGCCCCTATGCGTATGCAGGACGCGGCAGCAATCTCGCCCGATGGAGGGCGGGTGTTCGTTGCCACCGGCTCTGGTATATGGGTGGTCGACACTCGTTCCCTCACCGTGCGCCGCACCTTGCTGGCCGACCAGGAGATGGCCAGCGTGGCGATTAGCCGCGACGGGAAGCGCGTATTCGCGCTCTCCCAAACGAGCGCTCAGATCAATGTGCTGGACGCCGGCAATGGGTCGCTAGTTGACTTGATGCAGCCCGGCGCCGGCGCATGGGCCATCGAGGCGGCGCGCTAAACTCCAGGATCATTTCACTGTCGTTCCGAGTAGGGGCAGCCGTGCGCCCAGGCGGTGGACCAAAGGCGCACGGCTGCCCGGCCGTGCCCAAGCTGCCCGCCCCAGAATGAAGCGGGATGTCGTGCCGACAGAGCA
>JAICHN010000511.1 GCA_025924845.1 Chloroflexota bacterium
AAGGGCGGCTTGGAGCGCGGCTCGCCGCGCATCCCGTCCACGGAGTTGAAGAGCGAGGTCTCCTCGCCACAGATGTAGGCGCCGCCGCCGCGCCGTACTTCAATCGCGAACGGTTGGCCCGTGCCCAGCACATCGGCACCTAGATAGCCGGCGGCACGGGCCTGATCGAGGGCGCCGACCAGTCGACGCGCCGCCAGGGCATACTCGCCGCGAATATAGATGTAGCCCTGAGCGCTACCCACGGTCAGCCCGGCGATAATCATCGCCTCCACGCTCGCGAAGGGGTCGTCCTCCAGCAACACGCGGTTGGAAAAGGTACCCGGCTCGCTTTCATCGGCATTGAGGATCACGTACTTGGCGCTGCCCGGCGCGGCACGCACCGCCTGCCACTTTCGGCCCGTGGGGAAGTTGGCGCCGCCCCGCCCGACCAGTCCGGAGCGGGTGAGTTGGTCTATTACCCAGTCCGGCCCCATCTCGATGGCCCGGCGCAGCGCCGCGAAGCCGCCGTGTGCCTCGTAGGCGGCGATGGCGGTGGGATCGGCCACGCCCCGGCGGGTTAGCAATAGATCAGGAGCGGACGGCGCCATGGCGCACCCCTTCGACCAACGCTTCCAGCGATTCGGGAGTGACCCGCCGTGCCGGCTCCTCGCCGACCAGGATGGCCGGCGCGTGCTCGCACTGACCCAGGCAGGCGAACCACTCCCAACCGATCGCGCCGTCCGCCGAGGTCTCCTCCGCCGCCAATCCCAACAGTGCTTGCAGATGCTCACCGATCGCGTAGGCACCGTGCAAGTAGCAGGGCAATCCCTTGCAGACGCGGAGTACGGTGCGCGCGGCCGGTTTGGTCTTGAACAGAGCGTAGAAGCTGATCACTCCATAGAGGTCGGCAAAGGGCACGGCAAGACGTTGGCTGAGGTAGCGGGTCAATTCCTCGGAGAACCACCCAGTCTCGGCATGTACCTCATGGAGCAGCGGCAACAACTGATCGCGCCGGAAGGCGGGATAGCGGGCCAGTACGCGATCCGCCGCCGCGCGCTCGGCGTCGGTGGGCGCCGCCTGCGGCACCTCCGGCTGCTCACGCTGGATCGAGGCGCGGCCGATCCGTGGCTCGGGCGGGGTCATGAGAGGGACTCCTGGAATCCCCAGCTGAGGCCCAGAGGAGTGGGCAGGAAGGCGCCATTGCCTGGAGCTATCATCTTGAAGATTCGACCTTCAGGTCTTAACGTTGCCCACATTTCTCTCCAGATGAGAGAAGCTGGTAGGCCACACGGTAGGGGCACCCCTTGTGGGTGCCCTTGGCGGCCCGAACCAGGGCACCCATCACCCAGAGGGTCCCCGGTGCCCCTACCGAGACCGAACCCGATGCGGCGTGAGCGCATGATTTGTGGGTAGTGATTAGGTCTGAAGGCCGGGGTTTCCGGATAGGCCGGCATCCAAACAGCCCATCCTGCCCACTCCCCTGGGCGACGGCCAACCAGCAGGAGCGGGACTGGCCGTGGCCGGGTGTCGGTCGTGCTCGGATAGCAGTACGTGGGCCGCTCGATAGGCCACACGGAGAGCGCTATACGCATCACCCGGCTCCGATCGGATCGACCCGGATCGCGGTGGCCTTGAACTCGGCTGTCCCTGATTTAGGATCGACGGCATGGATGGTCAACAGGTTGACCGCTGCCTGATCCGGATGGTGCAGGGTGAGAAAGGCCAGACCACGGTAGAGGCCGGCATCGGCGCGCGCCCGAAGCTCGATCGATCCACGCCGCGAAGTGACCCGTACCCGCGCCCCGTCCGCGATGCCGAGCGCGGCGGCATCCTCGGCGTTGAGTTCGAGCACCTCCTCCTGCTTACGGGCCGAGTCATAGAGCGTGGTCTGTACGCCGGTATTGAAGAACTCCAGGCGCCGGCCGGTGGTGAGCATGAGCGGATACTCGGCGGTCAACTGATCGACCGGCGGCTCGTAGAGGGTGGGGATGATCGGGACACGCGGACCGAGCAGCGGTTCCTCCCAGAGCCTCCAATGCATGACCTTCTCGCCTGGGTGCGCCTCGTCGTAGCAGGGCCACTGTAGGCCGTTGTGTTCAGCCAGCCGCCGGTAGCTCATCCCGGCGTGGATCGGAGAGAGCGCGCGCAGCTCATCCCAGATCTGCTCGGCGCCGCTGTAGTGCCAGTCCGCGCCCAGCCGATTGGCCAGATCCTCGAGGATCCGGCAATCATCGCGCGCCTCGCCGGGCGGGTCGATCGCCTTGCGGCAGAGCTGGACGCGGCGCTCGCTGTTGGTGACCGTGCCGTCGGCTTCGGCCCAGGAAGCGGAGCCGGGCAGCACCACATCGGCCAACTCGGCGGTGCCGGTCATCAGGATATCCTGGACGACCAGGAAATCCAGCCCTTTGAGGAGCGATTCCACGTGCCGGCCATCGGCGTCGCTTTGCCGTGGATTCTCCCCCAACACGTAGAGGCAGCGCAACTGACCCGATTCCATGGCGGTGAGCATTTCGCTCTGGTGCCAACCCTTGCGGGGGGGCACCGGGATACCCCAGAGGCGGTCGAACTTGGCGCGCGCCTCGTCGTTCTCCACGTGCTGGAAGCCGGGAAGGCGGTCGGGCAGGGCACCCATATCGCCGCCGCCCTGCACGTTGTTCTGGCCGCGCAACGGATTAACCCCACAGCCGTCGCGGCCAATCTTCCCGGTGATCAGGGACAGGTTAATCAGGGCCAGCACATTATCGACCGCATTATGGTGTTCGGTGATGCCGAGCGTCCAGCAGATCATCCCGGTTTTGGCGCGCGCGAAATCGCGGGCCACGCGGCGGATCTGCGCGGCGGGGATGCCGGTGATCGGCGCCGCCCACTCCGGCGTGGCGGCGGCGACATGCCGCGCGTACTCGGCAAAGCCCGTCGTTGCATGGTCGATGAACCACTGATGCTGGAGACCCTCTTCGATGATCACCTGACCCATGGCATTGGCCAGGGCAATATCGGCGCCCACCCGGATCGGCAGCCACTCGTGGGCGGCCTCGACGGAGAGGGTGCGGCGCGGATCCACGACCACCAGGCGCGCCCCGTTCGTGACCCCCTTTAGCATTTGGAGGAACATGACCGGATGCGTCTCGCGGGCGTTGGAGCCCCAGAGAATATTGATGTCGGTATGTTCCATGTCCGTGTACGAACTGGTACCGCCACCGCTGTTAAACACCATCGCCAGACCGGCGACGCTAGGAGCGTGTCAAGTGCGGTTACAACTATCGATATTGTTACTTCCCAGCACGGTGCGCGTGAACTTCTGGGCCAGGAAGTTGACCTCGTTGGTGGCTTTGGAGCAACTGAAGAAGCCAAAGGCGTCCCCGCCGTATTGTGCCTTGATCGCGCTCATGCGGCTTGCCGTCAGGTCAAGCGCCTCGTCCCAACCGGCGGGCTGAAGTATGCCGCCGCGGCGAATGAGCGGCGTGGTCAAGCGCGTATTGCGCGCGATTCCCGTAAAACCGGTGACGGTCGTCATGATTTATTCTCCCCGCGCTAATTCCGGCCACGCCCCCAGGCGCGCCGCGTTGCCTATAGTATACGCCCCGGCTGGGAGCGAGGCCGGCGGCGCCAATGGATGGGTGCGCCTGAATTTTGTGATCGGCAGGACCGGCTGCCACGATTCAGCGGTGCGGCCCCACTGCGTCGGCCATAGCGGTCAGTTGGGATTGTGATGCTTGGGCGCTCCCAGGATCGCTTCCGTGGCGCCCTGAGCGGCGGCTATTTGGCGCGCCTTCTTCTTCCCTCCCGCAAAGCCGGTGTTCAACGTTGGTGACTCCA
>JAICHN010000512.1 GCA_025924845.1 Chloroflexota bacterium
CTCGAGCAAGACGCGGCGCCCGCGACGGTAAACCTCACCCTCGCCGCGCTGCGGGGGATTGCCCGCTACGCCCGTCGCTTCGGCCTGATCACGGTCGAGGAGTTCGAGCGCCTGCAGGCGGTGCGTCCGGCCCGCGGGGAGCGTCTACCGGCCGGGCGCTCGATCGCGGCTGAGGAGTTGCTGGCGCTGGTGCGGGTCTGTCGGGAGGATGCCACCCCGGCCGGGCGGCGTGACGCGGCGATCCTCGCCGTGCTCTACACCGGTGGGGTACGCCGGGCCGAACTTGCCGCACTGGAGTTGGCCGATTACACGGCGGAGCCGCCGACCCTACGCATTCGGCACGGCAAAGGAAACAAGGAGCGGCTGGTGCCGCTGATCCCCAGTGCGTCGGCCGCGCTTACTGCCTGGATCGATTGGCGCGGCGCCGTGCCCGGAAGCCTGTTTTTGCCGCTGAATAAGCGCGGCGAGCCGAGTGGGTCGTGCTTCTCCAGCCATGCGATCTACAAAATGCTGGCCAAACGGGGCCGGCAGGCGGGAGTCACGGCTATCTCACCGCATGATTTCCGTCGCACCTTTGTCGGTGACCTGCTGGACGCCGGGATTGACCTGTCCACCGTGCAGCAACTGGCCGGGCATGCCAACGTCACCACCACCGCCCGGTACGATCGGCGCGGCGAGGCGACCAAGCGCCGGGCCGTGGAGGCACTGCACTTTCCGACGTGATCCTCGTCGGCGACAGGGAACGCGCCTCGGGCGACGTGAGTCAGGTACCCGTTCCGCCGTCGCGCTTGCCTCCACACATCAAGATTATCATGCCACCCTCGGGTATCCAGCCCGGCGCGGTGCTTCGCCACGCCACGTACGATCCGCAGTCGGAACAGCCAAGCGCCTGCCTAATCTCCCAAGTTGGTGCGCGCGCCGGCGGTCGTGTGGTGCTTTGCCGGCGTGCGCTCGGACGAGGTGCATCGTCCGTGGTGTACTACCTATTCTCCTATCGAGGCATCCGTGCCGCCCCTACCTACCTTAACCGGGTGCTCACCCCCACGCTGTGTCGGCGCGCCGGAGTGCCCGAGCGCGACACGCGTGGCCCGATCGCCGGCCATCGCAGTTTGAGTTCCACCCAGCACTATGCGGCTGTGTCGCCGACACGGCTCGCCAAGACCTATCTCAACACGGGTTACTTTGAGCGGAACGTGGCGACGGCCGGGGTGCTGATCGATAAGGAAGCACTGCAGAGTGGCGAGGCCGCGACAGGGGAGCCGTGGGAATACTTCGACTTGGGCCATGGCTACTGCACGTATTCGTTTTTAGAGCAGTGTCAGCACCGGATGGCCTGCGTGAAGTGCCCGTTCTACCTGCCAAAGGCATCGACGAAAGCACTACTGCTTGAGAGCAAAGCGAACCTGACCCGCATGGTGGCGATGATCCTGCTGACGGAAGAGGAGCGTGCCGCGGTCGAAGGGGGTGTCGAACTCTTCGAGCAGCTGCCGGCACGCCTCGCCTATGTCCCGACACCTGCGGGACCGTCACCCCGCGAACTGGCAGGACGACAGCTCGCGGTGCTGCCCTCTCCGTGAGCGCTACCTGACGAGACAGCAACAGTCAAAGAAGGGCCTGCGTGAGACCAAGGGAGAGCAAGGTCATGGGAGGCCGCCTAACGCGTGAGCAACTCATTACTCCATCACGGACGAGCAACGGGCGTAATGGAAGTGATTCGCGCCCCCTAGCCGATCGAGCCCTACCGGCAGGGGCGTCCCATTCGCTTCCGCGTCCCCGCCTTGTTCGACGACCTGGAGACGGCGCTTGGCGCTATCCGCGCTGGTGCCTATATCGCGCCGGCGCGCGGCGTGGTCGGGCAGCAGCCCAAAACGCCGTGGTACGCACGAGTCCGGGCGGTGACTTCCTGCCATCCTGGAAACACCCGGGGCCGGGCCCGGAGGAACTCCTTTCCCTGTCCCGAGCGGCGGTCGTGGCCGGACTGGGCGCTCGTACCCTGCAAACGGCGATCCGCCGCGGCAATCTGAGTGCGACCAAGCTGGCACCGGGTGCCCGCGAATGGTTCATCCGCCGCAGTGAACTGCACCGCTATCTGATGAGTCGGCGCCGAGGCTCCCCGGCCCCGCTCCCCGCCGAGTATGTACCGCCCCGAGGCCCGGAGCAGGAGGATCGGGGAGGCTAAACAAGAGATAGAATATTCGAGAGGTCCGCGCGCCCTCATCATGCGCTCAACGAATCCGTGAACTTGGTCGCGACTGAGGATCCCGTGTTGCCTCGGGTGTACTTTTTGATCACCGGTACAACCTGCATGGTCTTCCGGGGCCGCAATCAATCAACGGAGGAAGTCCTCCGACTGGGCAGGCACCGGCAAAGCGGAAACCGCCCTCTTTCGTCCTGGTGGTTGAGGGGCATCTTACCCCCGACTCAGCGCCACGCAGCCCAGCCTTGTTCGCCGAGGGCTTTGAACACGATCGCGTCTATGGTGCGCGCTTCGCGTAACGCTATCGCCGTGCCACGGCGGCCACTCCGTTCGAGCGCGTGGGGAACCTTTCCTTCTTGGGCCAAATACCGCTGTATGCTCCCCCTCCTTGACTCGATCCGATGCCACCCGGTCGTTAGCCATCCCTGCTTGTTCAGTGAACTAGGAGAGGCATGAAAGACGACTGGCCCAACAGGTGTTGCCTTGATCGAGCCCTTCAGGCATGCGGATCCCAAACCGTAAGCGCGGCGCCGATCAGGCCCGCGTCGATGTCCAGCCCGGCAGGGACGATCGGCAAGTCGCGTGCCGCCTCCGCCCAGATGTGGATTCGTGCCGCGGCGACGAACGCGGCCCAGTACAATCCGCCGGCCATGCCTAGGCCGCCGCCCACCACCACCGCCGCCGGGTCGAGGACGTTGACCAGCATGGCGATGCTCGTGCCCAGCGCCGTGCCCGCTGATTGAATCACCCTACGCGCCACGGGCTCGCCCGCCTCGGCCGCCGCCACCACGTCCTGCCCGTGCGCCGCGCCGCCCGGATAGACGGCGTTGTAGCGCGCCACCAGCGCCGGTCCGGAGGCGATCGCCTCCAGCACCGGATGCAGGTCGGTTCCACAGACCGTGCAGGTGGTGGAAAGGGGCGCGCTGGCGAAGACCAGAGCGTTGCCGCGTGCCCCCGCATAGGGCCTGCCCTGGCGCACCAGGCTGTGGCTGATGCCGGTACCAACGGTAACATAGACCCATGGGTCATAGCCTCGTCCGGCGCCGAAGCGCGCCTCCGCCCGGGCCGCCATCCGTACGTCGGCATCGATAAGGGTGGTGGCCAAGGCGCTGAAGGCACGCCGTACCGGCAGCCCGCACCAAGCGATGCTCTGCTCGCTGGTAATTTCCCCCTCGGCGTCCACCAGCTCAGCCACGCCTACGCCGATGCCGGCTGGGGTCAGACCGTGCGATGCGGCTTCGTCGCATAGATCCCGGGCTAGATCCACGGCATCGTGCAGCACCGCCTCGCCCGCGCGATGGGCCCCGGTAGGGATGCGGCGCCGCACCAGGACGCGGCCCTCGGGGAAGGCCACTAGTCCTCCGGCGATCTTCGTCCCGCCAACGTCCAGGCCGATGGCGCAGGCCGCCACAGGATCGATCATGGCAAATAGTGCGGTGCCACACCGAAAATCGCGTCCACGGGCCGATCCGAAATGTTGTAATACTGGTGGGGCACGCCGGCCGGAATAAAGAAGCCGTCGCCGGCATGCAGTTCGAACCAGCGCAGGCCCTGGTGGTCGGGCAAGCGGATGTTCAAGCTGCCGGCTTGCAGATAC
>JAICHN010000513.1 GCA_025924845.1 Chloroflexota bacterium
GCTGAACCCGAGACCGGACTTGTTCACGGGCTGAGCAACATCGACCACCATCGATTGTTGCTTGCTGCCGGCGAGCGGAAACCAATCGTCCAGCGACACGGGATCGCTCTGGAAGTTGCGATTGGAAATTAGCTCACCGTAGATGCCGCCGTCGCCGGAGTGGTTGATCTCCTCGAACATCAGGCCGAACAGGGTTGGACTGATCGAAACGCCAGGCCGGCCCGCATCGAGCGTGAGTGTCACGGGGCCGGAAGAAGCCCGCGCCGGAGAACTCGCGGTCAAGGCAAAGATCAGCCAGACGGCACCTACGGCGCGCCGTAATCGTTTCATCGCCCGGTACCCGCCGTGTCCCCGGGCATAGGGACCTGGCCGGCCGGCATGAACAGGCGTATCACATCATTTCCGGCATCTCGGCACCACTATTCCGGCGCCCTGCACCGGCCGACCATTCCTTCATCCGCCGGCTGAATTGTACTACGGACCAGGCAAGCGTGAGAAATAGGCGAATTGTAAGGGCATTGTCAGGGCTCCGGCAGTGTTGGAGAAGAGACGCCATGCCCTATAGTACAAAATGTCGGGACGGGGTCCATGGCACGGACGAAGCAGGGTGAGCAACGGCCGGGCAACGGACCAACCGAACCTGGATGTGAAGTACAACGCGGAAAACACGATAGGAGCAGAGGAATGAAGAAGCTACAGCACGCAGGGGTCATTTTGGGGGCCGTTGCCCTCGCCGCGAGTATCCTGGGCGCGGGCGCGCCGGCGAGCGCGCATCAGTCACTCGCCCTCTCCAGGGGCAGCGCAGCCTATACCTTCACCTCGATTGCCGCCCCCGGCGACCCCACGTTCACCCAACTCTTGGGAATTGACAAGGCAGGCACCATCGCCGGCTACTTTGGGAGCGGGGCGGATGCCAAGCATCCCAATAAGGGATTCGTCCTCGGTCTGCCCAACACCTTCACGGCGGAGAACTACCCGAATTCGGCGCAGACGCAGGTGATCGGGATCAACAACAGCGGCGATACGGACGGGTTCTATGTCGACAGCGCCGGCGCCACCCACGGCTTCACCGACATCAAGGGGGTCTTCACCACGGTTGACGTGCCGGGAACGACCTTCAATCAGTTGCTCAGCCTGAACAACAACGGCGCGGAAGCCGGCTACTATCAATACGGCCCCGACAACGCTCCGGTCTTCGTGCCCTACGTTCGCCAGGCCGACGGCAGTTTCACGCTTCTGCCCGTCGTCAACGCGCAGGCCACGAGCCTCAACGACCACGGTCTAGTCGGCGGATTCTTCATGGACCAGGCGGGGAACGCGCACGGCTTCCTCTGGCACCCCGGCTCCCTGAAAACGATTGACTTTCACGGCGCGACCGCCACGCAGATTCTGGGGGTGAACAATCTGGGCGAAGCGGTCGGCACCTATACGGACCGCAAGAAGGTCACGCACGGCTTTACCTACAACACCCACACCGGGGCATTCGCGAAGGTTGACGCCCCCGGCTCCACGGCTACGGTGGTCAACGGAGTCAACAGGCTTGGTTGGCTGGTTGGGTTCTACACCGCCGCCAACGGTGACACGATCGGGTTCGTGGCCCAGCCCAAGGGGCACTAACGGGGCGAACGCCCTGGAATCTCATCCAGGGTCAATAAGAAGCGGCACACCCGATAGCACTGGTGTGCCGCTTCTTTATTGCCCGTGGTCCGGTGTCGGAACGCCCTGCCGCCACTCAGGCGGGCGCGATCACCGCCGCTACCCCGCCGGTCAACAGGTTCGCTACCCGCGCCGCGGCCTGCTCGACGGATTCCGTCCGGGCGCCCTGACTCCACTGGCCGGCGGCGCCGAAGATACCCCAGCTGACCACCGCCGCCACCGTCTCCACGCACGCTCCACCGGGTAGATCGGCGGGCGGGGCACGGCGCAACCAGCGCAGAATGAAGGCGTGAAGGACGTCCTGGGCCGCCGCCTCCAGCATCGGATCCAACTGCCGATCCCGCGGTTTGCAATGGTCCTGAATCCCGGCCAGGTAGGTGAAGAGCGTCCTGCAGACGGCCCGCAGCGTCTCCCCGGTGAGGGGAGCGGTATCGGGGGCCGTGGCGGCCAGCGCCTGCTCGACCCCGTCGCGCATGATGCTGTCCATCAGATCGTATTTGTCCTCGAAGTGGGCGTAGAACGTGGCGCGATTGAGCGTCGAACGCTCCGCCAGATCCTGCACGGTGATCGCGGTGAAACTTTTCTCCCGCATCAGATCGAGCAGCGTCTGCTGTAAGAGTTGGCGCGTCCGCTTGACGCGCGGGTCATTCGCGTTTACCTGTCCAACGGGCATCATCCGCTCCTCTCGCCCGCGCGGGCGGAATCCTGAACACAGAAGCGATCGGTGCTCCAGCCGCGGTTGTATGGTTGTAGTAACATTAGTAGAATAAACAACGGATGAAGTCTAGTCAACAGCTGCGGGGACATCTCGTCTCGTCAACATCCGGTTCAGGAAGAGGAACATATCATGCAGGTAGAGATTTGGTCCGATGTGGTGTGCCCCTGGTGCTACATCGGCAAGCGGCGGTTCGAGGCGGCGCTGGGCCGTTTCGCCCACGCCGATGAGGTTGAGGTCACCTGGCGGAGCTTCGAGCTTGACACCGCCGCGCCGCGTCGGCCCCTTGGCACGCTGGACGAGATGCTGGCGCGGAAGTATAGGGTGACCCCGGCACGGGCGGCGACGATGAACGCGCGGGTCACGACCGAAGCGGCCGGCGAGGGTCTGGCCTATCGCCTGGATCTGGCCCAACCGGGCAACACTTTCGACGCCCATCGCCTCCTCCACCTGGCGGCCGATCGCGGCCTGCAGGGCGCCCTGAAGGAACGCTTGATGGCGGCCTATTTCACGGAGGGGTTAGCGGTGGGCGATTCCGCTGCCCTGGTTCCTATCGCCACGGAGGTGGGCCTGGATGAGCAGGAGGTTCGCGACGTGTTGGCGACTGATGCCTATGCCGAGGCGGTGCGCGACGACGAGCGGCGCGCCGCGGGCTTTGGCATTCGCGGCGTTCCGTTCGTAGTGGTTGACGAGCGCTATGGAGTATCCGGCGCCCAACCGCCCGACGCCTTCCTCAAGGTCCTGGAACAAGCATGGGCCGCCTCCCGGCCGCTTACCATGGTCGGCGGTTCCGCGGAAGCGGGCGCTTGCGAAGGCGATACATGCGCCGTCCCAGCCCAGTGAATCGGGGCGGACGTCATTCCCGGCTTTGCTTATCCGGTTCGCGACCTCTTCGTCGACCCGCTCCAGGAGCGGAGTAGTGATCCACTTCCAGCCGCCGGCCAACCGGGCTAGGATATTGGGGTCTCTTCCTTCCCCAATGATGCTGCGCTAAGGTAGGGATATGGGCGACGACCCATGCTTCCTATCGTGCAGGCCGGCAGACGTGCCGCACTGGAAAGTAGAGATTATGGCGACTGCCGTTGAAGCCCGCCCCGTGATTATCTCAGATCGTCCTGCCCTTGTCCCTCCCTGTGTAGGTTCGGTTGGAGACACGGGACTGGACTCCGGTTTCATCGCCGACCTCATTCTCAAGATCGTCTATTTCCGCGGAACGATGTCCGGCGGTGAGATCGCCGCGACGCTGCGCCTCCCCTTTTCCGGCGTTGTGGAGGGACTGGTCGAGTCGGTCAAGGCAATGCAATTTCTCGAAGTGCAGGCGTCCAGCGGCCTGCTCAACAACAGCTATCGCTATGCCTTAAGCGCCAAAGGGCACCATAAGGTGCAGGAACTCCTGGAACGATCCAACTACGCGGGGGCC
>JAICHN010000514.1 GCA_025924845.1 Chloroflexota bacterium
ACCCGCTGGGCGACCTCTATAAGACGCAGGTGTGGCAACTGGCGCGCTATCTGGGCGTACCGGAACCGGTGGTGGACAAACCTGCCTCGGCCGATCTGGTAGTCGGCCAAACCGACGAAGCGGACTTCGGGATCTCCTACGCCCTGGCCGACCGCATTCTGCACTACCTACTCAGCGGCTATCCCGTCGACTGGCTGACCCGGCATGGCTTCAGCACGGCCGATGTGGCTCTGGTCAAGCGGCGCCTCGACTCCACGCATTGGAAGCGCCACCTGTCGACCTTCGCCATGCTGTCCAGCACCTCGATTCACGACTACTATCTGCGTCCGGTGGACTATTAATCAGGGGTGCCGCTCCATAAAGGGCATCCATCTGATCCCCTCAACCCTAGTCGTGCGGAAATTCGCGTCACTCAGCCTGCTTCACCTTACAACGGTGAACTGAAGGATCCGGTCGATGAGCAGTTCAAGAGTAATGTGGTATACGGCGCCGGCTTTATGGCCGGGAGAACTCCTCCAGGACGCGGGCAACGGCGTTCTCGAGGGAAAGCGTCTGTCCCTCGGTCCAGGCGACAGCGAATGCTTGGTCGCCCAGCTCCGCACCCATGGTATGCACTGCCCGTACGTGGCAGGCATCGTGTACGGGTGGTAAGGACGGATTGAGGGCATCGACTAGGGCCGTGGCGGCGCCTGCCAACTGGGCGGCGCTACAAGATTGCTTACGCTCGGCCGCGAGCCACGCGGCTGGATCGAGTTCCTCTGGCGCGGTTGCCCTGACCCGATCTTTAGGCACCATCCTTATCCGCCTGGGTGAGGAGGTGCCCCAGCCATAGTCGTTGGCTGAACCCTATCGGCGTTAGCCCGCCCCGCCCCGAACCCATGAATGCTGCCGGCTATGTCGCGCGAACCTAACGCTTTGCTAACGCTGCCTTTGCTATGGTGTGCCCAGCCCTACGGATGGTAGGCATCATGAGCGGCAAGTATGGGAAGACACACATGATCGCACAAGCCCCGAGCACTGTCACGTTGGACGCCGCCGCGGTACAGGATCTCCAGTCGCGCCTACGCGGTGAGTTGATGCAATCGTGAGACAAGAGCTACGAACAAGACCGCCAGGTGTACAACGCCATGATCGACCGGCGCTGATCGCTCGTTTGGTCGATGTGGCCGACGTGATCAACTCGGTCCACTTTGCGCGTGAGCACCAGCTTACCCTCGCCGTCCGGGGTGGCGGACACAATGGCACCGGACTGGGCACCTGTGACAACGGTTGTCGGCGATCAAATACACGCATAGGCCCGCCGACGCGGCCCACCAGCGGAACGGAGTAGGACCATGTTCAAATCCCCTGGTAGTCCCCATCAAGCCGCAATCGGTGCCCAGTTGGGCCGCGCGACTCTCGTCGTCCTCTTGCTCACCTTGATCGTGCCCGCCCTGCCCGGGGCTCGGGACGGTTTTCCCAGCGCGGGCATACCGCTCGCGGCAGCCCGCGCCGGCCGGCCGGCCTCGTCCGCGCAGGTGGCCCGACTCGATGCCGCGTATGAGCAGCTACCATTGGCCTTTGAGCCTAATGTTGGTCAGGCTACTCCCGGCGTGCGCGCCGTGGCCCATGGTGTCGAGGTGTTGGGTGTACCCGGCGTCAATGCCCTGACCTTCGACGTGAATGGATCGTTGATAGTAACCGGCGCTTCATCCAGGCACCCAACCAGCTCGGCACTCCTGCGGCTCTCCCCGATCCGGGCCAATCCACGGCCAACCATGGAACTGGTGAATCCTCTGCCCGGACGGGCTTCTTATTTTCTTGGCCCCAACAGTCCTAGCCGGTTACGCGATATTCCACTCTACGGCGGGATTGTCTACCGTGATATTTATCCGGGCATCGATCTGATGTATAGCGGCCGGAGCGCTCGTCTAACCTATCGCTTCCTCGTCCATCCCAGCGCCAATCCCGATCACATCCAGTTGTCGATCACCGGGATGCAATCGGCAAGGGTAGACACGCACGGCGATGCGGCCTTGCGTACCGGTGGAAGCATCGTCGTGCCGCACGTCCCCGTACTGTATCAAGAGGATTCCACAGAGCAGTGGTCGCCCATCGGACGGGCCGTGCTCCAGACCGCCGATCAGAAGAATACCTGGAAATTGGCCTTGCGGACGGGTACGTATGATCCTCGTCGCGCGCTCGCGGTGAGTTCGGAATTGGATTTTGGAACCTATCTTGACGGTTCGGGCAGCGACCAAGCGAACGCCGTGGCGGTGGATGCCGGGGGCGCCGTCTATGTGGCCGGGCAAACGGACTCAGCGGACTTTCCTACAACCCACCAGGCATTCCAGTATCGATCCGCGGCAACCAAGGAAACCGCTACCGGCTTTGTCGCCAAGTTGAACGCCAAGGGTAACGCCCTGGTCTACGTCACCTATCTTGGCGGCACGGATTACCAGGAGAGCGGTGCAACGGCCGTTGCCGTGGATAAGGCCGGCGACGCCACCGTCGCGGGATGGACGGACAGCGCCAAATTCCCCACGACTCGGGGAGCCATGATCAGGCGCAAGCCTAGCGGTACCGCAACGTCAACTGCCTTCGTCACTAGATTGAGTCCGTCGGGCACGGCCCTCATCTTTTCCACCTACCTGGGAGACATCGAATCAGGACGAGACATCTATGATGAGCAGGATGTACCTTTCGATCGGATCGCGGTGGCGCTGGATGCGCGGGGCGATAGTGTCGTGGTGGGAAACACCCAGTCCGCCAAGTTCCCCACCACGGCGGGCGCGTTGCAGCCAAAGAGCAACGGCAAAATACAAGGCTTTGCCGTGAAGCTGAATCCCCAGGGCACGGCCCTCTTGTATGGGACGTACCTGCTCCATCCCGTGACCTCCATCGCCCTGGATGCCGCGGGTGATGCGGTGGTGGCCGGGGGTGGCGACAACGCCTACGGGGCCGGGGGTGGCGACAAGGCCTACGTGGCGAAACTGAACAGCACGGGCTCTGCTTTCCTCTATAGCGTGTATCCAGGTGGAGATGTCGCTCTCGGCGTGGCGGTCGACGGGCAGGGGAACGCCGCCGTCACGGGCCTGGCGTACAGGGATCTTCACGTCTCCCACGCCTTTCAGCCCCGGCCTGGCGGGACGGGCGACGCCTTTGTCGTCAGCCTGGATCCGATGGGCCGGGTGCGATTCGCGACCTACCTGGGCGGCAATCTGAGCGAAACGGGAGTAGCGATCGCGGCGGATGGCGCGGGGAACATCTACGTAACCGGTCAATTTGAGACCGTCACGGATGGGCTCACCGTCCAGGCGTCCACCTTCCCGGTCAGCAAGAATGCGTTGCAACGCACCTACAAGAAGTCGGTGATCTCCTGCGCGGGCTATAGCCATTTGGAGGTCAGTGACTGCAACGTCTATAACGACGGGCGTTCGGTCATCTTCCTTGCGTCCTTGACCGCTTCGGGCGTACTTGCCTATTCTACCTTGCTTAGCGGCTCCATGAACGACAATGCAGAGGGCATTACCGTGGACGCGCGCCATCGCGTGACCGTGGTGGGTGAGACTGATTCTTCCGACTTCCCCAGCAAAAAGTCGCTCATGCGGGCCGGTCCCCTGTGCGACGAGTGCCAAGGAGGCGAGGGCACCCCACCAAAGGTGCCGTACAATGACGCCTATCTACTTCGTGTCGCGTTCAGCGTACCGCTAGCTGCCCACTAAGAGCTGAATCGTTCGTCCGACCAAATCCCATAAGGTACTACTGCTTGAAATAAGGAGCGCCGCCAAGGACA
>JAICHN010000515.1 GCA_025924845.1 Chloroflexota bacterium
AGCACGGTCTCGCTCTCATGCTCGATCAAATCGAACAAGGCCGGGAAACGGGGATCGGGCATCAGGCGCCGAAGTACCGCCGCTTCGTGGCGGAGACGGGCTCCGGCGCCCGTATCATCCCCACCACTGAGTACGGCGCGCCGCTCTCGCTTCAAGATGCAGCGCCTTGGGGTCGTCAGATCGGCCGCCATATAGATGGTGGCACGCGCCGATCGTTCCATGACACTGAGCGCCAGGTAGCGTCCCCCAACCAGAGGACTGGGTTCGGGCAACTCCTCCGCCAGGCCCGCGGCATGAAAGGGATCGACGGCCCAGGATGGAGGGTTATATACAGGCACTCGCCGGTCGGGCGTCCGTTCGCCGGTGGGCGATTGGATCGTGGCTACTATCTCGCCGATTGGCGATTGCCCGTAGCGGCCCACAAAGCCGCCGTAGCGATAATGGACCAGGCTGCCCGCCTTTAGGGGGCGATCCGTGGGCACCAGCGGCCCGGCCAGGCCGTTTGTAGCACGATCAATCGCCGCCGCCATGCGGACGGCCTGGGAATCACTATTGGGGTAGATGGTGATGAATTTGCCGATCTGGCTTAGGCCGCTCTGTCCGAAGTTGAGTGAAGCCAGGATCTCCAGTGACGCCGCTGTTTTGAAGTTCGCATCCTCGGCCAGAAGGATCGGCAGGGTTCGCCGCAGCACTTCGGATGCGGACGCCGCGTTGGCCGAAATATGCAGCTTCCAGCCTTGCTCCAGGGGAGCGGCCCGATCGTGGCGCGCGCGCAGCCACGTCCCGGCCTGGTCGAGACTGGGCGCCCCGTTCCAGCCGGCTTGCCGAGCGCCGGCTCGGGCCAGCGCTTCGGACACCATTTCGTGGAATGTGCCGCGCGGGGCGGGTGGTCTGGCCGCGACGTCTGTCTGTGTCGGCTCGTCCCCCGGCCCCGCACGGCGATCGCTCACCATGGATTGCATGGCAAATCCAATAGTATATGCTGCTTAATGAGTGGTGCCGCAGAACAGGCCGGGATGAAGGGAGACCCAGCACGTGATCATGTCGCAGCCTTCCGTCATCGCGTGGCCCGAGACCTCGCTGCCCGCGTTGTCTTGCTTTATCCAATCAGTCATCGCGGCCGGCGTGAGGCCGGCCGCCGCCAGGCTGCCTTCCGGATCGGCTACGGCCTTGGTCCTGAAGTCCGCGTCGTTCAACAGATGGGTCACGAATGCCTGGGCCTTGGCTCGGCTTTCCTCATGATCGCTCATGTTCTTCCTTCCGTTCATGCCACTCTTTAGCTCATCGTCCACGGTGCGGGAATCCTTCCCCACCGTGCCCCTACTCTGTCAGATGCTCCTTACCCTGGCCTTGCCGCGCGCTTGCCGCGACCGGCGAAATCCTGCATGCCGGCACGAATAGCGAGGCGAATCTTGTATCCGCACCGCGCCGGTCACGGACATGCGGGCTCCCACCCGGCGCCAATCGGCAGCTGCTCGACGGCGATCAGTCGATCCCCTCGGGACAGTTCCAGATCGTAGATATCCTCGGCCAGAGCGCTCACCGTGAAATTGCCCACCTCGTCGATCGGGGCTTCTCCCACGTGTTGCCCGTGGAGCAAGACACGGGCCGTGTCGTCGGGCGCGCCCACTTCGGCGCCCTCGTTTACCCGCCCGTGCAAAGTCCAGCGGCGGCGCTCGTTATTCCCCTCGCCCTCCACGGTCAGCACGACGCGGATACCCTCGATTTCGTATATCCGCGCCACGCGACCTAGCTCAGCATCAACCATACCGTAGGCCATCACTTCGGTGGGAGCCGAAAGCAGACGGGCGACCAGGCGGCGGATCGGCGAGGGACGCCGCGCCAGGTCGAGCAAGGGGTTATCACGGAGCGCGTTACGCAGGGCGGTGAACTCCGCTCCGCAGTGAGGGCATCCCGCCAGGTGGCTCCGTACGTTGGTAGTTCGCGCCGGCTCCAGAAGATCCAACGCCAGTTCGCCCAGATCCACGCTGGGTGGGCAGGCGGCGCGGTAGAGGGCGGCGCCGAGGGCATGTTCGGCGGCGGCATAGCCGGCTACGGCTGCCGCACAGGCCGCGCAGTTTGGAAGGTGCGCCGCCAGCGCTTCATCGTCCTCGCCGTTCGCGAAGGCCAGGAGCCTTTCGGCGGGAAATTGACCCGGCACGGTACAGTCCATGCTTCTCGTCCTTGGCCCTATCGAGGAAGAATCCTGCCGCGCATCGTCATGGCCGCGATGCGTCGTCTATCCTCACACTCTATTAAACGCGGCCGGGGCGCGTTTTAGTCGGTTTCATGAGCAGCAGCGGCAAAAAAGCCGCGGAACGCGGCGGATCGGCGCAAGCGGTCGAGCGCGGTGCGCTTGAGGCGGTAGATCTCGTCCATGCGCGGGAACTCGCCGCCCTGCCGGGCCTGGATTTCACGAGGCGATAGCCCTATGACATACGATAGATAGATGACGCGCCGCTCGCGCTCGTCAGCGAGGATGTCCCCCACCTGCCGCCACAGCTCCGCCGCCTCCAGGCGGTCTCCCACGCCGGCCTGGCCCGCTGCCTGCGCCGATAGGGCGGGAAGTGCGTCCAGGTCCACCTCCCCGGCGATCCGACTCTGGGCGCGCACATGGTCGAGTACCGTGGTTCGCGCGCACATCTTCAGGTAGCTGAGTACGGCGGCCAGCGAGCCGAAACGGGCGAACTTGGTGGAGTCCACCGCGCGCCAGAACCGCTCGAACGCCGCGTTCACGCCGTCATCCTCGTCATCCATGCGCCCGTTCAGCCAGATGCGGACCAGGCCGGCGTACTGGGAGTAGACGCACGCCCAGGCGGAATCGTCACGTTCGACTATGGCATGACGGAACAGCTCAAGGCAGGCGCACTCACTGAAGGCTTCGCCGCGCCGATAGCGGGCCGTTTCTTCTTGGCAACGATGCGCTAGGTCTCGAACGTCACGCTGCTTGCCCATGGTCGCCTGCCACTCCCTTGCGCCGCGTGGAGAGATTGCCGAGGCAGCCGGCTCCCCGTGCAATCCCTGGCTAGTATCCTTGCTCTACCTTGACCGGTCAAGAACTATGATACTTTCCGCTAAAACCTCGGCTGGATCGCGTTTATAGGTCATAGCAAGATCCTCGGTTCTCATTGCATAACGCGGGAGGAAAGAAATGCAGGTGACTTATCTGGCCGATCGTCCATTGACCAATCGCCCGGCCTCGACCATGCCGCTTGGGTCTGCCGTCCTTTACCCATTCTCGGGAAATGGGCAGACGGAGGAGTCGCCGGCGATTGAGGATATGGTGCGGTTGTATCTCCGCGAAATCGGCGCCGTTCCACGCCTTTCCGCCGACGACGAAACCGCCGTAGCCGAGGCGGTACGGGCCGGTGAGGCGGAAATAGTCAGGGCCAGATCGCGTTTGGCGCTGAACATTCGTCTCCAGCGACTGACTCGCGATGAGGAGGCTCTGGCTCAATGCGTGGCCGCGTGGGCATCGCTCCTCGACTGCGACCACGCCCTACTCGACCGATCCGCGCGCTGCCTGGTCCGGTTGCTGCTCAGCGATCACCACGGCGTGACCGAGTATCTCGCGGTGTTGCGATTGCTGCTGGATGAAGGTGAAGGCGACGTAACCCGGACGATCGCCGCTCTTTGCCGTCGCGTCGCGGAGGGTGATCGCTCGACTACGGGCGTCCTGGCTACGCTGGGCGAGTTCGTCGGTATCGCCCCCGAACAAACCGATGCCTTGCTGAGCCGTCTTGGCGCCGCGATCGCGATCGATGCCCG
>JAICHN010000516.1 GCA_025924845.1 Chloroflexota bacterium
GGCCCAATCGGAATCGCCCCATCGTAGTTCAGGTAGCGCACCTCCAGGTTGCCATACCCTGAGTCTTCCAGGGCGCGGCGAATCTGATCACGGAGCTTGGTCTCTACCCACCAGCGATGGTGTTCATTCTCCACGGCCACCAATAGCTCCGGCCCACCGGAGCCCACGCCATGGGTTGAGGCGATGCGATCGACAAACGTTTGGAACGGCAGCCGCGTGGAGAGGACGCGCTTGGCGGCGGCCCAGGCCGGATGAAGGTCGCGGATCATTTCGGCGGTCACCACCCTACGTCCGGCTGGAACGCCGGCATCGGCGGGAGCCGTGCTTGGCGCGGCCGGCGCCGGTTGGTTCGCGGCGGGGAACACCTGCAAAATGCCCGCCGGCGGCGCGGTAGGCGCCGGCTCCGGCACATCCTGCGGCACGAAGGCGGTATGGGCAACCTCGGCGGGCTTGTCGGGCACCAGCCAGACCGGGCGGCCGGGATCCGGCGGCTCCTGGACATGGGTGGGACGGGTCGGAACGACGGGGGCCGCGGCGGGCAACCCAAATGGAGGCGCTTCGCCGAGCACGGGCACCCCGAAACGCGACGGTAGCTTGCCTCGCTCGCTGTTCTGCCGATGCTGCACCAGAAGAATGCCCCGCGCCGTAAGGCCCTTCACGGCCAGCCGCGTATGGCGAAGGCTGAGGCCGGTATTCTCCACCAGCCTGGCCATGGGCATAACCTCGTCCGGTGTGCTCAGGCTAAAGGTATGGCGTAGGACATACAGCAGTACCCGCAACTCGGCGCCCGAAAGCTCGGCCAGCAAGCGATCGATCACCAGAAGGGGCAGGCGCATGCGCCGCGCCGCGTTATAGCCCTGGAATCGGGGCGAGTTACCCTCCAGGGGGGCGCTCATGCCCAGGGCGAACAGGGGAAGCGAAAACAAGGAGGGGAGGCCGCTGCCGTCGGGAGCGATCCGTCGGGCGATCCTCAGAAAGCCCGAGTTCTCCAATGCCGTACAGGCGGTTTGTACCGTACGCGGAGACAGGCCGGAGCCGCGACCGGGCAATACGTCCGGCACGCCACCCTGGCAGAGCATCCGAATGCTCAACGGCACGCTTTCGCGCTGGCCACTATTGGTGGCTCGGATCACGCAGAGCATGATCTTCAATTCACCTTCGGTCAGGCCAACGAGCTGGTCGTCAATCAGCCCTTGGGGGACGAAGATCACCGCGTTGCGGTCAAATCCCTCGAACGGTGCAACCGCGAGTCGGCGGGGCTGACGAACCGGCGCCTGGGCGGGCTTATGTGCCTTGCTCATGCTCTCATCTGACTCACACTGGTCCCCCGGTGACTTACCCGGTACAGCACAGGGTACGCCCGTTTGCTAAAGAGATCAACGTCGATGGTGGATGAACAGATGGTTATCCACTGAGCATGGTGAGCCGGCCGCGCAGGGCCGTTCGCACCTCCTCATTTGCCGTCAGCCGATCGCGCTCCTTTTGCACGACGTCGGCGGGCGCGCGGTCGACGAAGCGCGGGTTGTCCAGGCGGGCCTGAAGATTAGCCCCAAATGCCTCGGCCGCGGCAAGCTCCTTGCCCAGGCGCTCCCGCTCCGCTCCAATATCCAGTACGCCCTCAAGCGGCAAATAGGCGACGATCCCCGGCAGCGCGGCGTGCAGCGCCTGTGCCGGTACCTCGTCCAACTGCTCGTGCAAGGCGAGGTCGGCGCGGGCCAGCGCGGCAATGACGGGGGATTGAGCGTGCAGAAGGGCTGACCGCTCGCCGGGGAGGACAATTAAAGGTAGGCGCCGCGTCGGTTCCAGACTGAGTTCGGCCCGCGCGTTGCGGACGAAGCGGATCAATGAGAAGATGATCTCCATCTCCCGCTCCGCTTCCTCGTCGCGATCGCCTGCTTGCGGCCAGGGAGCGACGATTAACGCCTCACCCTCATGAGGAAGTTGTTGCCAGATTTCCTCGGTAACGAAGGGAATAAATGGATGCAACAGGCGGAGACTGGTGTCGAGCGCATCGCGGAGCAGGGCGCGCGTGGCGCCTTGCTCCGCCTCGGAGCCCCGTAGCTGGATCTTGGCGATTTCCAGATACCAATCACAGTATTCGTTCCAGAGGAAATCGTGCGCCTGGCGACCCGCCTCGCCGAATTGATAGCTGTCGATCAGTCTGGTGACGTCGGTTACGACGCGTGCCAGGCGCGATGCCAGCCAACGATCGGCTAGGGAGACCGGGCGCGCCGGTCCCGGCGGCGCCATATCCAGGCCTTGGGCAAGCACGTAACGGGCCGCGTTCCACACCTTGGTGATAAAATTGCGCCCATCCTCGATCCGTTGCGGGTCGAGCTTAATGTCATTGCCGGGCGTACCGCCGACGGCGAGCGCGTAGCGCAGCGCATCGGTGCCGTATTGGGCCATCATCACTCGCGGGTCGATCACGTTGCCGAGCGACTTACTCATCTTCCGGCCTTCTTTGTCGCGTACCAGGCCGTGAAGATAGACGGTATGGAAGGGGAGCGTCCCGGTGAAGTGCTGACCCGCGAAGACCATGCGGGCCACCCAGAAGAAAATGATGTCGTACCCGGTCTCCAGCACGCTGGTGGGGTAATAGAGGCGAAGGTCGGGCGTATCCTCCGGCCAGCCCAGCGTGCTGAACGGCCAGAGCCACGAACTGAACCAGGTGTCGAGCACATCGGGATCGCGCTCGAGTTGGTCGGAGCCGCAGTGCATGCAGACCACGGGATCCTCGCGTGTCACGGTGATTTCACCGCAATGGGCGCAATACCAGGCGGGAATGCGGTGACCCCACCAGAGTTGGCGCGAAATACACCAGTCCTGGATGGTATCCATCCAATGCAGATAGACCTTGGCGAAGCGGTCGGGCACGATGGTGAGCGCTCCGTAGCGAACGGCGGCGGCGGCGGGGCCGGCCAGCGGCTTCATGCGCACGAACCACTGGGTAGAGACCAGAGGCTCGACCACGGTGCCGCAGCGCTGGCACAGGCCGATGCTCATCCGATGGTCCTCCACGCGCTCCAGCAAGCCCGCCGCTGCCAGATCCTCTACCACGTGTTGCCGCGCCTCGAATCGATCTTGGCCGGCGTAGGGGCCGGCCTCGGGGGTCATGCGGGCATCGAAACCGATTACCTGCACGTGAGGAAGGTTATGTCGTTGGCCAATCGCGAAGTCGGTAGGGTCGTGGGCGGGCGTGACCTTGACCGCGCCGGTCCCAAAATCCGGTTCCACGGCCCGATCCGCCACGACCGGGATACGGCGATGCAGAATGGGCAGCAGCAGATCGCGCCCAACCAGGTCGGCGTAGCGTGCATCGTCGGGGTGAACGGCCACGGCGGTATCGCCCAGCATCGTCTCGGGGCGGGTGGTAGCGACCGTGATGAACCGCGTCTCCTCCATGTTCCCCTTGGCGGGCGCCAGGGGATAACGCACATAATACAGCTTGCCCGGCCGTTCCTCGTGCTCCACCTCAAGGTCCGAAACGGCACTGGCACAGCGCGGGCACCAGTTGATCATGCGGGCGGCTCGATAGAGCAGTCCCTCGTCCCACAGACGCACGAACACTTCACGCACCGCTTTGGAAAGGCCCGCATCCAGGGTGAAGCGTTCACGTTCCCAATCGCAGGAGGCGCCCATCATGCGCAGTTGTTGCACGATGGTGCTGCCGTACTGTTCCTTCCAGGCCCACACCCGCTTCACGAATTCCTCGCGCCCCAGATCGTGCCGGCTCACCCCGTCGCGGGCCAGCAGATCCTCCA
>JAICHN010000517.1 GCA_025924845.1 Chloroflexota bacterium
CAGAGGATCGTCGAGGAATCTGCTATGTTCGGCCACTCCGGCCGCTACCTTGGGGTGCGCGAGTTGCATCAGAATGGCGGGCGCCCAGCCCAGCACCACGACTCGTTCGCGATTGACTCGTTGGAGAACGGTGACTTCTTCCTCGGTAGGACGCCGATACCGCCGGTGGGTCAATCTCATTGGGCGGCGAGGACAGGCACGCGGCCGAATCGCCGCTCCCGGTTCCGAAAGTCGCGAACCGCCTCCTCCAGGTCGGCTGCCGTGAAATCCGGCCAGAGGCGTGGAAAAAAGGCCAACTCCGCGTATGCGCACTCCCACAGAAGGAAATCGCTCAACCGTTGCTCGCCTCCGGTGCGGACCAATAGATCCACGTCCGGTACCGGGCCGTCCGTGCCGCAGACATCGCCCAACAGGGCCGAAAAGCGTTCGAACGACGGTGCTTCATCAATGGCGACCCGCCGCGCCGCGTCGATAATCGATTGCCGAGCCGAATAGTTGATCGCGATGCGCAGATCGAGCAGCCTGCCGTGCGCGGTGGCCGCTTCGGCCTCGGCCATGGCAGCCTGCAGGGCCGGCGACATACCCTCGCGTCGGCCTATTACCCGAAGCCGGACATCGCGTTCCAGGCAGGTTGCCACTTCGGCGCGCAAGTACAGCTGCAGGAGCCGCATGAGCGCACGCACCTCCTGGGGTGGGCGCTGCCAGTTGTCGGCCGAGAAAGCAAACAGGGTGAGTGTGCCGATCCCCAGCGTCGGGGCGGCCTCGACCACGCCGCGCGTGGCCCGCGCGCCCGCGCGATGTCCTACCGTGCGAGGTTTGCCTCGCCGCGTGGCCCAGCGCCCATTGCCGTCCATAATAATTGCAACGTGCAAGCGGTCGGTACGGGGAAGTGACAAATCCCTTTGCATCATAAAGTGACTCTCCAAAAAAAGGGGGGGGTTATCGGTGCCGGGTGGCGCGGATCAGCGCCTCCATATGATCGAGATAGCGGTCGAGAGCAGAGTGCCCGCGCTCGGTGAGCGAGAACTCGGTGCGAGGGATTCGCCCCTCAAAAAACTTGTGTACACGAATATAGCCCGCTTCTTCAAGCTTGCCGGCATGGACGCTGAGGTTGCCGTCCGTGGTGCCCAGCAAGTTCCGCAGGTCAGTGAAGCTCAACGAGGCATTGACGGCCAGGGCACTGACCATCCCGAGGCGTATGCGTTCATGAATGATCCGATCAAGGTCGGGCGCCGGATTGGCCGGCGCGGTCGGAGTAGGATCGGGAGTGGGATCCGGCTCCCAGCGTGAGCGGGCGATGCGTACATTTGCCTTAGCCACCGTACCTCCGGGCGATAATTACGCCGAACAGCATGTTCAGGCCGCCGAAGCCGACCGCCATGCCCCAGTTTCCCCATGACATCGGACCGAGCAGCGCCGCCGCGCCCACCAGCATGAAGGAAAGGCCAAGCACCGGGACCACGCGAACCGAAAAGGCGCCCCCGTTCATCACGCCGGCCCCAAACAGCAAGAGCCAGACAGCGGGTAGGAAATGGATCATATCCACGCGCGCCAGTTCGATCGTGAGCAGGAGCGCGGCGATCATGGGCGGCGCGAAGCTCAAGGCAAACCGCCGGCCTGGCCGCGAAAAGATCGGAACTCCCACGGCACGCGCCTTTCGGCTCATGGCGACGACCGCAACCACGAAGGCGATCCCCGCTTCGATCAGCCAGACGGCGAGCCACCGTTGCGCCGTGGGCTGCGTCGCGGCGAGCGGGGTGGCGATCAGGGCGGAAATACCCAGCGCCACCAGGCCCCAACCGGGCACCGCCGTGAAGGCGGTGGCACGCTCCATCGTATCGCGGATGAAGCGGAGATTGTCCATGGCCCGCGCATGTAGCTCGGGCGGATCGGACGAGGCGGGCCGTAAAGGATGTTGAGCAGCCATGCGCCGATCATAAACCGCGCTGTCCGCCCCGTCAAGCACTTTGCGGCCAAGTACTTTATATTGCAAAGCAATCCGGTCTCGCAGGCGAGACCGGATTGCTGTGTTTTGCTTTCGTCGCCAGCCAGCGGCGCGGGTTCCAAGGCAATTCTCTTGCAATCGTCGATCGACGTACGCCAAGTTGTGCTAGCGGTCGGCCAGGTCGAATGCCTTGGACGCGGCGCCCACGATCGTGTCGCCGATGGCCAGCGAGGAGGTGGCGGCGGGCGACGGCGCGTTGCGCAGATGGATGATGTTTTTGGCGTTGAGAATCGAGAAGTCGTCAAGCAGCGATCCGTCGGACGCCATGGCCTGGGCGCGCACGCCCGATGGTCCGAACAGCACATCATCACCGGTGACTTCCGGCACATATGCCTGCATCGCCGCGACAAAGGCCGACTTGCTGTAGTCGCGGTACATCTCGGACAGTCCCATCCGCCAGTACTTGCGGGCCAGGTGACGGAATCCGCTATAGCTCAGCACCTCCAGCAGATCCCCGGCGTTGAGCTGGAATCGGCTGTAGCCCTCCCGAGCGAAGGCCAGTACGGCATTGGGGCCTGCCCACACCTGGCCGTCCATGCGAATGGTGAAATGGACCCCCAAGAAGGGAAAGGCCGGATCGGGCACTGGGTAGATCAGTGACCGGCAGAGGTAGGCTTTCTCCGGCTTGAGCGTATAGTAGTCGCCCCGGAAGGGTACGATGCGCAGATTGTCCGGGGCGCCGGTCTTTCGGGCCAGGCGATCCGACTGCAAGCCGGCACAGGTGATCAAGTAGTCGGCCTCCATGTCGCCGCCGGTCGTTTCCAGTACGACCGGACTACCCTTGATAATCCCCGTCACCTCGTGATTGGTCAGGATCACGCCGCCCTTCTCGCGCACCACGCGCGCGTAGGCTTCGGCCACCCGAACGTAGTCGATGACCCCGGTGTTGGGAGAATAGATCGCCTTAATCCCCGCCACGTATGGCTCCAATTCGCGCAAGCGTTCGGGGCCGATCAACTCCACGCCCGGCACGCCGTTGGTCAGTCCACGCTGATAGAGGTCCTGAAGGCGAGGCAACTCGCTTTCGTCGAGGGCCACGATCACCTTGCCGCACAGCTTGTAGGGGATGTCGTGCTCGTCGCAAAACCGGAGCAGCAACTCCTTGCCGCGTACGCAGAGCCGTGCCTTGAGTGAACCTGGTTTGTAATAGATGCCGGAGTGCAAGACGCCGCTGTTGTGCCCCGATTGGTGCGCGGCGATCCGATCCTCTTTCTCCAAGACCGCCAAGGTCAGGCGAGGGTATTTATCCAGCAACCGCATAGCGGTAGCCAGGCCGACGATGCCCCCACCCACAATCGCCACGTCATACTGCCGCATGCTTTTCCGCCTCCAGCCAATCCCACAATTTCCAACCATAACCTACCATGCTCACCAGGATACGGTATGCGAAGCCGGCGACGGTGATGTGGGAAGCCGGGGACTGCGGTCCCCAGGTAGGAACGGGGGTGACTGCGGTCGCGCCGGCGGATTCGGTTGGCCACACACGGCCGCAGCCGTTCGTCCCTACCATCCGACCGCGGCCCGAGGTTCTAAGGTACACCTCCTACCCGCGTTCCGCCGCGCAGAACGGGCAGGGGCACAGGGCGCGCAGGAGCCGGAAGGTATAGAGGCCGGTTTCGTGGCCGTCGGCCCAGATAGGCTGCAAGGCATAGCGGCCGACCTCGCGCATCTCCAGCACCCTGGTCTGCTCCTCGCTGAATGTCGTATCCTCCCGCACCTTGCCTGGAACTCCCATCTCGCCCTTGCAG
>JAICHN010000518.1 GCA_025924845.1 Chloroflexota bacterium
GCCCGACGGCAAGACCGTGCTCAACGGCGGCATCGACGACGGCACCGTGCGGTTGTGGGACGCCCGAACCGGCCAGGAATTGCGGCAGTTCCCCGGCCATCCCCTGGGCGTGCGTAGCGTCGCCTTTGCGCCCGACGGCAAGACCATCCTCACCGGTGGCCTCGATCACCTCGTGAAGTGGTGGGATGTCGCCACCGGGGCGGAACTGCGGACCTTTGCCGGCCACGCCGACCAGGTGAACGGCGTTGCGTTCTCCCCCGACGGCCAATCCTTCGTCACCGGGGGCCAGGAAGGCATCGCGCTGTTGTGGCGCCTCACGCTCCCGCCGGAGGTGGCCCCGTTCAGCGTCTCCAACGGGGCGGTGGGGACGCTGGCCTTCTCGCCCGACGGCAAGTATCTGCTGACCGGCAGCGGGGACGCCACGGCGCGGCTGTGGGATGCCCAGACCCGCGTCGAAGTCCGGCAGTTTGCGGAGCATAACGGTCAGCCTAATATCGCGTTCTCGCCCGACGGCAAATTCATCCTGACCAATGTTTTTGGTGATCCCACAGCCCGGTTGTGGGCTACGCAAACCGGGGCGCCCGTGATCACGCTCACCGTCGCAATCAGCGGTCTCAGCCACGCCGCCTTTACACCGGACGGCAAAGGGGTGCTGACGACGGATCTGGACGGCGCTTTCTTCCGCCTGTGGGACGCGCAGACAGGCCGGGAGCTGCGCCGCTAGCCCGGCCCGGGGGGGTCTCCCCTCCTCGTGTATGGGTTCTCGCCCGACGGCAAGTGGGTCTTCACGATGAGCAGCCAGCTCGACAGTGTCTTGTGCATCTGGGATATGGAGGCGGGCCGGGAAGTTCGCCAGTTCGTGGGCTTTAGCAATGTCCTGGAGAGTGCCGCCTTCTCGCCCGACGGCAAGTATGTGCTCACAGCCAGCCGGGACAACCTGGCGCAGTTGTGGGACGCCCAAACCGGCCAGGAAATCCGGCGGTTTGTGGGGCATACTCAGGCGGTGCGCAGTGCCGTCTTCTCGCCCGACGGCAAGTATGTGCTCACCGGCAGCGAGGACAAAACGGCGCGGCTGTGGGATGCTCAGACTGGGCAGGAACTGCGCCGCTTCGCCGGGCATACCGATTCAGTCTTCGCGGTGGCGTTCGCCCCTAACGGCCGGCAGATTGCCACCGCCAGCGCGGATGGCACGGCGCGCCTGTGGGATCTGGATTACCAGGATACACTCCGCACGCTGTGCGGGCGGCTGCTGCGCGACCTGACACCGGCCGAGCGCACGCAGTACGGGATCCTCGGCCCGGGGCCGACCTGCCCAGCCCATTAGGAGGTCCGCGCCCGGCACCGCCCCGAGCCGCGGCTTGCCTGCCGCCGCCGCCAGGGGCCGGAGCAGACCACGCGCACCCCGGCGTCGGTGCAGAACAGAGTCGAATACACGATCGGCAGGCGGCGAGAGCGGCCCTCCAGCCGAGGATCACGTGGGGCGAGCGCATCCTGACGCCGGTAGCGAGCGGTGCGAATCCCCGGCCCGGACCTACGCCCAGCCGGGCTCCGGTGGGCCCGTCGCCCGGCGCGGGCGGCAGCCTGCCGAACGCGGAACGCGGAACGCGGAACGCGGAAGTCAAGGGGAATGCCACGATTGGGGGGGTCTTCCGCCCTTTTGGTGATAATGGCGGCTCGCAGGCAGCAGGAGCGCGTTGTAGGACGCCGCGCCCAGGCACACACCTTCCCTGGATCACCAAAAACGATACTGCTGGCGAAGGCGCGGTCACGCAGCCAAAGCAGGAGCCATCAGCTTCTGGAATGGTGTCCGTCGTGTCTTGGCGACTGGTGTTTCCATAAACCACTCGCCTAATCTGAGGAAGTTCAGGGCCACGCCGGTCAGAATGTGGCCTAGCCGTGTCCGCGCCAGGCCAATGTACGGTGTTTGCCGCAGGCGCGACGTCCGTACCCCGCGCGATATGGTCGCTTCAATCCCGGCCCGCCGGTCATATTCCGCATCGAACTCGGCACTCGCTTCGCGGGCTCGCGCTGCTTGCAACGCCTGATAAGCCGCCGCTCGCCGCACTGTCAGTGTCCGCCGAGGATACTTCTTCTGCGAGCGCACACATTTACTCAATAGCGCACAGCGCCGGCAGTCCCGGCTCGAGAATTTGATCTTGATCACCTGGTTGCTGCGCCGGTCTACCGCAGCGCTCCAACTCAAGCTGGTCTTGCCTGCTGGACATCTAGCTTCACGGCGCTCCCAGTCTAACTCAAAGTTTCCCGCCGCAAATCCCTCGCCAGCGCGCGCTTGCCAATGATGATCCGCCCGTGTTGGCCCCAGCAAGTCTACCTCATAGTCGGCTTTGCTCTCCACTAGTAACGCCGCATCCAGAAATCCTGTATCCACAATATGCAACTGCGGTAACACGCTTCGTCGCTGTAGCGCCGCATGGATCTTGGGCGTGGCATCGCCATCGGCGCTTGGCCCAGCGGCTGTTTCTACATGGGTGATCAAGTGCGGTAGGTCATCGTCGCAGCTTTCCGTCAGATGAACTTTATAGCCGATCCATTGTGTGCTCCGCTTGCGCGCATAATGAGCTTGCGGATCGTAAGGCGAGCTGATGAAGATACTGGCCGGTGGAATGTTGTCCGCTTCGCGCCAGCGCAATTGCGCATCCCCGTAGCAATAGTTCTGCAACCAGACCTGCCGCATGATCACGACCGCCGGGATGTGCCGTAGCCAGCCAGAGGCTTGCGGCTGATAGATCGCCGTGAGCAGAGCCGCCCCATCCGTACCAACCTCTATTTTGCGCTGTTGGCGCGCGGTTTCCTTATCCGGCAAGCGGTCGTCTTCGGCCCGCCGCGCATAGCGATCAGTCCATTCCGCTTGCGCGTGAGTCTGTAGCCAATCCGGGGCCACGATGGCTAGCGCGTTCAAGGTAGCCCGCATCGTTTCGGTGACCAGTTCCAGGCGATTGAGCGCGCGGACGGCGGCGAGGACGTTGGTGGAGTCGGTGCGTTGGCGGCCGCGCGCCTTGAGCAGTTGCTGCTGGATGCACCAATTTAAGAGAGTGTCAAAGAGCAGAAACTCAGCGGATCCAGCAATCAAGCGGGCACGGAACTCGGAGAGCACTGAGGCGTCAAAGCCAGAGTCGGTCAGCTCGAGGCGCAGGACATACGTCCAATCGAGGCGACGGCGCACGGCATCGGCCGCCTGCCGGTCAGAAAGACCCTCCGCAAACTGCAGAATAGAGACGAGAGCCAAGCGCCACGGCGAAAAGGCGGGCTGCCCATGGGTCGGAAAGAGGGCGGTGAAGAGTTGGTCGGTGAAAAGGTCGTTGATTTGGTCAGCCAAGCGCAGATAGGGATAGCCCTTGGGAAAGGCAGCCCGGGCAACACGAACGGTTTCGGCGGGTATGGGGTCAAGGGGTTCGGGGCGAAGCATGAGAAACCTCCTCTTATGGCTAGCTGTGGTGGAGATTCATCTTACTGCTATTCGCTCAACTTCGCCAGCAGTATCAAAAACGCGAAAGACCCAATTCCCGGCCGCTATTGACACTGACGGGCGGTATGTTGGGCACTGCCTACCCAATGGTACCAAAACCGGACGGCGGAAACGTTAGCACCAACATCGATACCGCTGGCAAACTCCCCTGGAGCGGTCCGCTCAGGCCGCCAGGTGATACAAACGCTCAAATGCGGATTGGCGTGTTTGGGCACGCGGCCGCTCCTCCAGCCAGTCACTCACGCGC
>JAICHN010000519.1 GCA_025924845.1 Chloroflexota bacterium
GGGGGCTGGGCCGGTTGCTGCTGCCTGCCGCCCATCGGCTGCTGCTGCTCGCCGCGCGGCTGCTGGACCGGCTCGACACGGGTCGGCTCTTGCTGCTGGTTGCCCATCGGACGCTGCGGCAACTGGCCGGCGGAGGCGGCGGGACGGACGGCGATCGGGGTTTGCGGCCGACCGTCGAAGCCGGTGGCGATCACCGTAATCTGGATCTCGCCCTCCATGGTGTCGTCGATCACGGCGCCGAAGATGATATTGGCGTCCGGGTCGGCCGCTTCCTGGATGATGGCGGCCGCTTCGTGGACCTCGAACAGGGTGTAGTCGCTACCCGTGATGTTGAGCAGCACGCCGCGGGCACCCTCGATGCTGACGTCGAGCAGCGGACTGGCGATAGCCTGGCGCGCCGCGTCGGTGGCCCGGCTGTCGCCCGAAGCGCGGCCGATCGCCATCAGGGCGGATCCGGCGGAGGCCATGACGCTCTTGACGTCGGCAAAGTCCAGGTTGATCAGGCCGGGTACGGTGATCGTGTCGGAGATGCCCTGAATACCGGCCCGCAGCACGTCGTCGGCCAGGGCGAAGGCCATGTTCATGGTCATCTTCTTATCGGCCAGGTGCAGCAGGCGGTCGTTAGGCACGGTGATCAGCGTATCGACCTTCTCCTTGAAGGCGGCGGCCCCTTCGTCCGCGATGCGCCGACGACGGTTGCCTTCGAAGCCGAAGGGCTTGGTAATCACCCCGACCGTCAACGCCCCAAGATCCTGGGCGATCTGGGCGATCACGGGCGCGGCGCCGGTACCGGTGCCGCCGCCCATGCCGGCGGCGATAAAGATCATATCCGCCCCCTGCAGGGCGTCGCGCAGTTCCTCGTAGGATTCCTCGGCCGAACGCTGGCCGATCGCCGGGTCGCCGCCCGCCCCGAGGCCCTTGGTGAGCTTGTCTCCGATGCGCACCTTGACGGCGGCGTTGGAGTGCAGGAGGGCCTGGTTATCCGTATTGACGGCGATAAACTCCACTTCCTGCACGCGCGCCGCGATCATACGGTTAATCGCGTTGCAGCCGCCCCCGCCAACGCCAATCACCTTGATGATGGCGTGGTCCGTGATCGAAGGCACATTCATGCGCGCAGCACCCCCCTCTTAGTTGACCAATAACTTATCGAATAGTATAGCACACATGTTTCCCCCCTCAATAGCCGGTCAAGAGGTAACCCTGCCTGCTTCACGCCGATGCCCAGAAATGCTTCAACCAGCCGCTGAAACGGGTGAATACGTCGCGCCACGAGGGGCCATCCGGTCCTAACGGCGGAGCGGCGCCGCGCCCGTTGTTGTGGTCGCCGTTGCGCAATCCCCAGGAAAGCAGGCCGACGCTGGTGGCGAAGGCGGGACTGTTGATGCTGTCCACCAGCCCAGTGAGATGGGCCGGGCCGCCCACGCGGGCCGGCATCTGCAAGACGTCGCGCGCCAGGTCACAGATGTCGGTGAGCAACGAGGAGCCGCCGGTGAGCACCACGCCGGCGGGAAGCACTCCCTGGTAGCCCGCGTTGCGGATTTCCTCCTGCACGAGCAGGAACATCTCACGGACGCGCGCCTCGATGATCTCGCAGAGGAAACGGCGGGAGACCGGCTCGCCCGCGGAGTTGTCGAAGGTGGCCACCTTGATCATCTCGTTGACGTCGATTCGCTCCGCCAGAGCCGTGCCGTATTTGCGCTTCATCTCCTCGGCCACCTCGAACGGGGTGCGCAGCCCCACCGCGATGTCGTTGGTCAGGTGGTTGCCGCCCACGCCGATCACGGCGGTATGCCAGATGCTGCCGTTGATGAAGATAGCCAGGTCGGTGGTGCCGCCCCCGATATCGATCATCGCCACGCCGAGTTCACGCTCGGCGCTGGTAAGCACGGCCTCGCTGGAGGCCAGCGGTTCGAGCACGATGTCGTCGATCTCGATCCCGGTGCGCTCGATGCACTTGATTAAATTGTGGATGGAAGAGACGGCGCCCGAGACGATATGGGTCTCTACCTCGAGGCGGTTGCCCGACATCCCGAGCGGGTCGTGGATCCCGTTCTCGCCGTCCACCACGTATTCGCGCGGGATCACATGGAGGATCTCGCGGTTGGGGGGCAGCGGCTGGGCGCGCGCCGCCTCAATTGCCCGATCGATATCGCCCTGGCTGATCTCATGCATGTTCGGTGAGACCGCCACGATGCCGCGGCTATTCTGGCTGGTAATATGACTGCCCGCGATCCCGACCAGCGCGGTGCCAATCTTATAACCGGAGATCCGCTCGGTTTTATCCAGCGCTTCCCTTATGGCCGCCGCCGCTTCGTCGATGTTAACCACCATCCCCTTGCGCAGGCCCTGGGATGGGGACACGCCAACCCCTACGATGTTCAGCCGGTTATCCTGGTCAACCTCACCGATCAAGGCGCAGATCTTTGTGGTGCCGACGTCCACGCCGACAATGACCCGCTCCTTGGCCATCCGGCCTCCTCCCGTGGCGCTTGGTCTTCTGGGGCAAATGTTCCGTTACATAACCGTGCGCATGATACCATCCCCCTGGCGGTCAGTAAAGCAAAAACGTGGGTTGTCCCGCCGGGGGGCCGGCACCGCTACGCGCAGTGATGATCCTTGCGCATATAGAGGTTCTTGAGATTGGGGTCGCGGAGATCCACGCAGTCGCCCGGCCCCAGGTCGGGCGGTTTGGCGTTCAGCATTCCCTGTAAGGCGCTGATCCGCGTATCAACCTTCTGAGAGGAGTCCATGCCGAACAACGCCCACCAGCCCGCTTTCCCCTCCACCGTAAAGCCTATGATGGGCCGGAAATAGTACGTCTTTATCTGGGGGCGCAGGGCGGCCGGGATATGTTCGCGCAAGTTGAGCCCCACGGCCAGCGGTACTTTTCCGACGTGTTCGCCGACCAGCAGCCGCTTTCCCTTCTTCACTTTACTGTCGTAGCCTTCGTCGAAGATCGGCTCGCCGTCCCACGCATGCTTGGGGAAAGGGCTGCGCCAGATGCGGAGCACCTGGCCGTCGCTCGCCACCGCGTAGGCGGCCTCGGGCGTGCGCCAGATCGCCACACGCTGTTTATAGGCGGCTACCACCACTATCTGATTGGGCAATCGGGTGTAGACGCGCTGCACAACCAGGGACGGTATGCCCTGCAGGCGCTTGCGAATTACGTCGGCGCGGAGGGTGAAGATGTTGTCGCCCACGCAGTCGCAGCGAGCAATCACTGCTTTCAGATCGTTCGAGGTCAGATTGGCCGCGTTGACCGTACGTACGCTGAAGTAGCCGGACCCGACAAAGAAATAGAGCAGAAACAGACCGACCGCCACCGCGCCAAGCCAGAGCAGGGGCAAATGGCGGAGCCACGCCCACCCTATTTTACGCCGCGTGCGGAACACTCGCTTCCGGCGCGGACGGCTCGATCGCCCAACCGGTGACGCCATCACCGATCTGACGCGCCTGGTCGTGCGTCGTGTTTTCATGGCCTACCGCCTTTGAAACGCACGGGCCCGCGGCTGCGGCCGGCAGACAGGGACGAGACCGACCGCGGCTGGGGACCGCGGGTGATTTCATTCTCGGCGCACGGCTGATACTGTTGGCGAAATCGTCTGGGAGCGCGAGCGTCGTGCTCGGGCGCGTTGGCGTTGGCGCCGGGGACGGGCAAGGTGCTCGCGCGCCCAGGAAGCTGGCGCCGCAGCCGGCGTGCGGGCCGCGTTGGCGGGCGGA